>NZ_JBNQFT010000016.1:0-110525 GCF_050321925.1 Rhodococcus sp. IEGM1339 | reverse complement strand
ACGGGTCGGCTACGCGAACGCCGAGACTCTGCGCTCCCTCCTGCGCAGGGAGCGACGCCGTTCCTGACCTATCGCCATGCCTGTAGCCGGTGTCCTAGCGCTCGGTTGGAACCACCTCTCAGCACGTCGCGTCGACGCTCCTGCGTCGCCCCTGGACGACCCACTCGACACGCCCGCAGCACAGGCCATGTGACGTGCCCCGGCTTCGCGGACGGTCGGGTTGGGTGGCTGTGGTGTCGCTGCGTTCTCGTCGAGGGGGTCAGCAGACCCGATCAGGGTCGATTGGGATGAGCCGCGAAGGCGGTCAGCGCGGCCGAAGCCGGCCGGCGGGGTAGCGTCGGACACGTCGAGGTCTTTCGGATGGATGGCGTAGGAACCTCCATCGTCGGGAGACCTCGACGTCTATCTGCGGACCGACGCGCCCGGCCGACCTACACCGTCATCTGGGAAGAGCCTGTACTGGTCGCACGGAATGCTCAGGCTGGGGAGAAGCGGTAGAAGTATTTGGTGACGTAGAGTTCGTCGACGATGGTGGTGACCATCAGGATGAGGTCGGGGCCGTCGGTGAACAGGTTGCTGTTCATGTCGAGGTCGCTGTCGGAGTACTTGCTCACCCAGGTGCCGTCCACGAGTCGCTCCATGCGGAGGTATGGCGCCACGCTGCTGACGATGCGTCCGTCCTGGTCCTCGATCGAGTCGGTCAGGACGCCCTGCTCCTTCTCGGCGGAGGTCCAGGGGACCTTGGCGCCGCCTCGCATCGAGAAGTGGACCTCGCCGTCGGAGTCGGTGATCTCGAGCGTTTCGCCTCCGGCGGGGGAGATGGTTTCCGGGGTGTAGAGCGAACGGTCGCGGAAGATGATCGCGTAGCTGCCCGAGCGGTGTCCGGCGTCCTGTTCGGAGAAGCCGGTCAATTCCCACCGGCCGAGCAGCGCTGTCGGGTCAGTCGTCTGGGGAGCGGGCATTGCCAAGTCCTCTCAGTGGGGGTCGGGTCAGGGGGCCAGCGCGGCTCGAAGCTCCATGGAGTTGTCATCGTTGAAGCGCCAGGCCTCGGCTTCGTTGCCGAGGTGGTAGGTCACGGTTGCGGACTTCGCCTCGAGGTCGCACTGGATCACCCCTGCGACAGGTTCGCCGGGTTGGTCTTCCCGGTTGTCGAGCCAAGTGTTGTTGACTACCGCTTTTAGAATCCCAAACGTCTTGGGGTGGATGTCGCCGACGTTATCCTCACGCTGAGGCCCATCAGCGGCGGCAAGGAGTTTTATTGTGTTTGACTCGTAAAAGAGGATAAAGGCAGCGTGGTCTGCGGGATATTCGGCGAGAAAATAGCGGTCGTTGGCGAGTTTCTCGACAAGAGCTTCGACTGTTTCGTTATCAACTGTCAATGTGGTTGGCATTGCTGTATCACTTTATCTTTGATCGGCTAAACGTCTGGCCTGCCTCGTTTTTGAATCTCTCGGTTGTGGTTTCGGGGGGCCAAGTGAACTGTATCCAACGGTAACTTCTGATGCCCGAGAGCCATCCGGTGGGTGGCTCAAAACTATCTCACCTCGGACCACCGCCGAGGCTCGATCCTCCAGCCCGAGATCGAGTTCGTGCTGGTTAGCGTTGATTCGTTGGTTAGCAATCTCGATCAATGCCGCAAGCTCGCCGGGCGTGTGAGCCGAGCCGATGTGCGCGATCATCTGGCGCCGACCGCGGATCTTCTCCCAGATCTGCACGCCGATGGCCCCGGAGGCGGTCTTGGACTGCACCACGTACAGATCCACCACCTCCATACTCCGCTCGATTAGTGACCCGCGCGCCACATGCTCGAACTCGTGACCTGCAGCGATCCTAACGAATTGGCTAGAAACGACGTCAACTTGTGGAACTCAGGTATGACACGGGGTGATCCTCGCTGATGCCCTGCACCCGTTTGACGAATTCGTCGCCGGGCTGAACCTCGACCGCGTCGACACTCTCGTCGGCTCGTTCCTCAGCGTCGAGTGCGGTTTCGAGCACGGTCTTCGTCAACTGCCCGAGCAGTCCGTTCGGGCCCATCAGTTAGACGCCTTGTTCCTCGGCCTGGGCCAGTAGTTGCTGCGCCAACTCCAGCTGGTTCATCTCGTCCGCCATGGGCTCCAGTGTTTCCGTCATGGTCGATCCTTCCGCCAAGCTCGCTGCTCGGCGTGTCAGGCCGACCCGGATCACGTCAACACCGACATCCCGATCCGGTGACCGCAGAAACGAGCCTGCCCCGCACTCAGGCGGGGCAGGTTTCGATTTTCTCAACTTACGTGGAGCTAAGGGGACTCGAACCCCTGACCCCCACACTGCCAGTGTGGTGCGCTACCAGCTGCGCCATAGCCCCGTATTCGGTTGTACCGTTGCGCTCCGGTTGACCCCTTCGCGCTGAAAGAAAACTACACCATCGCGCTCGACGCCAACAAATCGGCTGGTAGACAGCGTGACTGTGGCGGGAGCACGCACCGTGCGCAGCTCCCGCCACCGCTCCGTCTATCCGACGAGTTCGGTCACCCAGTTCTCGTCGCCGAGGGCGTCGATAACGGTCCCCTCGTACACGACAGCCGGCGTGCCGGCCGCTCCGGTCGTCGCGAGCAGACGGCGTCCCGCCTCCGCGTCGGCCGAGGCCTGATCGATCCGGGCGCCGTCGGTGATGCACTGCGCGACGTCCTCGGAGGCACCCGCGTCGCGCGCCATCTGCGCGAGACCCGCGTTGTCGATGTCACCGTCGCCACCCTCGGCCGGTTGGTTGTCGGGCGACAGCAGGGCGTCGTGGAATGCGGAGAACGCGCGGGCATCGCCGCTCTCGGCGACGCACTGCGCCGCCGCCACCGCGCGGGTCGAGTAGTCGCCGCTGCTCGACGCCCGGTCGAGGAAAGCGAGCATCCGGTACCGGATCGCCAATTGGCCGTCGTCGATCGCCTGGGCGAGCTCCTGCGAGTGCTTGTGTTCGAGTTCGGCGCAGTAGGGGCACAGCGGGTCCTCGAACAGGTCGACGGTCCGTGGGGCGTCGGGGCGGCCCAGCAGGATTGCGCCGTCGTCCTCGATCGACACTTCCACCGCGCCGTTCTGCACGGAGCCGTAACCATCGTTGCGGGGATCGCCGCTGCCCGACGACCACAGGACACCACCGATGACGAGCGCACCGATCACCAGGATCGCGATGCCGCCGAGAATGTAGGTGACCCTGTTCGACGTCGGCTGCGGTGTGTACTTGCCGGATGAGACCTTCTTCGCGCTCACGGATGCTGCCCTCTACTGCTCGTCGGTGGGGAAGGACGATCTCACTCTGCCATCGACGGCTGAGGGGCCGCTGAGAGGGAAGCACATGAACCCGGACCGAGCGCGAACCAGGTGCGCGGCCGGACGACCAGCCATATCGACATCGCCAGGAAGCCGACGTCGCGGGCGATCTCGATCGCGTAGTCGCGGCCGTCGACGCCCTCGACCACACCTCCTCCCCCGAAGCAGCCGCAATCGATCGACAGGCCGCGCGCCCACGCCGAGGCGATCGCGGCGACGAGCGCGACCAGCCCCAAGGCGCTGACGAGCGCTGCGAAGCGCGTCGCGAGACCGACGAGCAGGACCAGGCCCAGGGCCAGTTCGAGAACGGGGAAGGCGGCGGCGAACGGCCGCACCCAGCCGGTGGGCAAAATCTGGTACGCCCGTACCGCCACGACGGTCTGCGTCGGATCCGAGAACTTCACCCAACCGGAGACGAGCCACACCGCCGCCAGACCGTATCGGGCGAGCGTGGAGACGAGACCGACCCACATGCCGGCGACGATACCGGGCGGTCGTCTCACCGCGCCGTGTCGTCGGTCACCTGTGTCGCCTGCTCGACGACCCGGGGGCGTCCGACGACGAACCACGGCAGCGTCGCCGCTAGCATGATCACACCCGTGACCGCGAAGGCCGTCGAGTAGGACAACCGGTCCGCGAGGAAGCCTGCGGCGACCGGACCGATCACCGCGCCGACATCGGCGACCATCTGGAAGGTCGCGAGCACCGGCCCGCCCCGGGCCTTGCTGCCCACGACGTCGGCGACGGCGGCCTGCTGCGAGGGATTCGACAGCCCGGACCCCATACCCGCCACGAACGAGGTGATGAGGAACCAGACGACGCTCTCGGTGAATCCCATGGCGATCGTGCTGACCCCGCACACCACCAGACCGGCCAGGACGAAGGGTCGCCGCCCGAACCGGTCGGACAGCTTGCCCGACTTGATGAGGACGAGTGCGTTGCCCACCGCGAAGGCGGTCAGCGCGACACCCGCGAACGCCTCACCCTCGTCGAGCGCCTCGACGACGAACAGAGGCACCATCGCCACGCGGACCCCGAACACCACCCAGCCGTTGGCGAAGTTCGATCCCAGCGCCGCGCGGTAGACCGGCGAGCGCAGCGCGTCGCGCAGGCGCATGACGGGCACGCCGTCCCCACTGTCGGGACGGGCGAGTTCCGACGAGCGCAGGCTGATCCCCACGACCGAGGCCGCGACGAGCAGCGCCACGGCGTAGATGAGAAAGGGTGCGCGCAGCCCCAGTCCGATAAGGGCACCGCCGAAGAGCGGGCCGAGGATGTTGCCCATGAGGAAGCTGGTCGCGTACAGGCCGGACACACGCCCGCGGGCGTCCGGGGGCGCGATCCGCACGAGCAGACCGAGCGCCGACACCGTGAACATCGTCGACCCGATGCCGCCGAGGGCCCGGAAGACGAGCAGCTGCCAGTAGCTCGCCGCGAATGCGCACGCGCCCGTCGACAGGGCGACGATGAGCAGGCCCGTGATGTAGACGGGCCGCTCCCCCAACTTCTGCACCAGCGACCCGCTCGCGGGTGCGAAGAGCAGTCGCATCGCCGCGAACGACGACACGACGACCGTCGCCGCCGTCACACCGACGTCGAAGCTTCGCGCGAATTGGGGCAGCGCGGGAGCGACGAGACCGAAGCCGAGCGCGATCACGAAACTCGCGACGACCAGAACCCAGATTTCCCGCGGCAAAGCCGCATCACGTGTCCGCATGATGCCCACGATGTTAGCGAGGCGCACGACCTCGCCCGGTCGCGCGGTGGGCGAGCGGGCTCAGGACAGGACGGACGAGACGAGTTCGCGTGCCGCCTGCTGGACCTCGGCGAGATGGTCGGGGCCGCGGAACGATTCGGCGTAGATCTTGTAGACGTCCTCGGTGCCGGACGGGCGGGCGGCGAACCACGCGTTCTCGGTGGTGACCTTCAGGCCACCGATCGCGGCACCGTTGCCGGGTGCCGCAGTGAGCGTCGCGGTGATCGGTTCGCCGGCGAGCTCGGTGGCGCCGACCTGCTCGGACGACAGTTTCGACAGCACCGCCTTCTGCTCGCGCGTCGCCGGGGCGTCCACGCGCGCGTAAGCGGGGTCGCCGTACCGATCGACGAGTTCGGCATAGTAGCGGGACGGGCTCTTCTCCGTCACCGCGGTGATCTCCGCCGCGAGCAGGGCGAGGACGATGCCGTCCTTGTCGGTCGTCCACACCGAGCCGTCGCGCCGGAGGAAGGACGCACCGGCGCTCTCCTCCCCGCCGAAGCCCAGCGAACCGTCGCTCAGCCCGGGAACGAACCACTTGAAGCCCACCGGCACCTCGAGCAGGTCGCGGCCGAGGCCGGCGGCGACCCGGTCGATCATCGACGAACTCACGAGCGTCTTGCCCACCTTGCTCGACTCCGCCCAACCGGGGCGATTGCGGAACAGGTAGTCGATCGCGACGGCGAGATAGTGGTTCGGATTGAGCAGACCGGCGTCGGGGGTGACGATGCCGTGCCGGTCGGCGTCGGCGTCGTTGCCGGTCGCGAGGTCGTATGCCTCGCGGTTGCCGATCAGCGATGCCATGGCGTTCGGCGACGAGCAGTCCATGCGGATCTTCCCGTCGGTGTCGAGCGTCATGAACCGCCAGGTGGCGTCGACGAGCGGATTGACGACGGTGAGGTCAAGGGCGTGCCGTTCGGCGATCTCGCCCCAGTAGTCGACGCTCGCACCGCCCATCGGGTCGGCGCCGATCCGTACCCCGGCAGCACGGACGACGTCGAGATCGACGATGTTCGGCAGATCGTCGATGTAGGCGGCGAGGAAGTCGTGTCGTCCGGCGGACGCGAGCGCCGACGAGAGCGGCACCCGCTTCACCCCGTCGAGTCCGGCGGCGAGCAGTTCGTTGGCGCGAGCGGCGATGATCGACGTCGCGTCGCTGTCGGCCGGACCACCCGATGGGGGGTTGTACTTGAAGCCACCGTCGCGCGGAGGATTGTGTGAGGGGGTGACGACGATCCCGTCGGCGCGGGCACCGGAGCCGGAATTGTGCTGCAGGATCGCGTGACTGACGGCCGGAGTCGGGGTGTAGCGGTCGCGGGAGTCGACGACCACTTCGACGCCGTTCGCGACGAGCACTTCGAGCGCGCTCGCCCAGGCCGGTTCGGACAGGGCGTGCGTGTCGCGGCCGAAGAACAGCGGGCCCGAAGTGCCCTGCTGGGCGCGGTATTCGACGATGGCCTGGGTGGTCGCGAGGATGTGGGCTTCGTTGAACGCACCGTCGAGGCTCGAGCCGCGATGACCGGACGTGCCGAAAGCCACCTGCTGCGAGGCGTTCTCGGGATCCGGTTGCACGGTGTAGTAGGCGGTGACAAGGTGTGCGAGATCTTCGAGATCCGCCGCGGTGGCCGGCTGTCCCGCTCGTTCGTGCGCCATGTGCTCTCCTCGTCGATGGTGGTGTTCTCATCTTGCCGCCGATCCGCGGCACGCGCGGGATGAGTACCCCGATCCGCGCGTCGGTACGGATACTGACGAAAAGGTCATCACGGCCATGGGACCAAAGTTTCTGACCCGAAAGTAGTATTGGCGTTCACAATTAGGTGGCTAACTTCAGTGAACGAAATGAAGACGATGCCGGGGAGGACATTTCTTCGTTTCGCTCTCGCTGTTTCGGCGCCGTCTCCGACGTCTCCGGGACCGACAGCGACCGTGCCCGTCGTCGAGAACACTCACACTCTGAGTCTCGACGGCGGGCACTGCCGTTTCCCGAGACTGCCGATCAGGCTCACCCGGACAACAAGAAACCCGGGTAGGTGATCGATGGTCGATCACCTACCCGGGTCGATGGTGGAGCTGCCGGGAATCGAACCCGGGTCCTCCGCCGCCTCGCGAGGGCTTCTCCGTGTGCAGTTCGCTATGTCTCTACTCGGATCTCCCGTTCTCGCGAACAAGACGAGATGACGATCCCAGTCGCTGTTTGTTGTCCCGCACGTCTCCGCGACCGAGCCGTACGGTAGAGCTCTCTAGTCGATGCCAGGATCCGGGTCGAGAGCAAACCCGGGCTGACAGAGACGCGCTCGCTTAGGCAGCGAGGGCGTACTCGCGCTGAGTGGACTCGGCGCTTAATTGGTTGCAGCGACGCTTACGGTGGTCTCTTGCCTGCACCGACACGCTTCCCCTTGCTCAACGTACGCAGTCGAAACCGTTCAGCCCCGTACGCGCCTGCGACCTTCGCAGGACTACCTACTGTAACGACCCGAAGGCCCGATGTCATTCCCATTTTCGAAAACGATTCGTTGCCGGGTGATGAGCCTACTCACACCGCCGCTCACCGGCAACGGAACCGGGTCGGGGTGACCCGAGTCCGGCGTCGCCGGGTGTCACCCGTAGCGCTCCGTCCGGTGACGCGCTTTCCACGATGCCGGTTCCAGCGCCTCCAGGATTCGTGTTCTTCCCACCCCACCCCGGATCAGCCGGGCAGGCTGACGAGTGCGACGGCCAGTCCGGCTGCGAGCAGGCCGAGCACTTTCACCCGGCTCACGCGCTCTCCGAGCACGATGACGGCGAGTAGCACCGTCACCGCCGGATACAGCGCCGCGATCACGCTCACCAGCGACAGCAGGCCGTGCTGGTAGGCGAACAGCAGTGCACCGTTCGCGATCACGTCGATCACGCCGATCCCGATCAGGATCGGCAGGAGCGACCGGATCGGCCACACCACGGTGCGCCACGAGAAGGCGATCACCAGCCAGACCACGAGGGTGGCGGTCGCGCGGGAGGCGGCGAGCGGCCACAGGCCGGTGCCGGTGCCGACCTGACCGAGGCCGATGAACGACAACGCGAAGGCGATACCCGATCCGACCGTCCACCACGCGATCCTCGACGTGAAGCGCGGGTGTCCGACACCGGTGACGGTCTCGTCGGATTCGCGGCTGACCAGCCCCACCGCGATCACCGCGACGACGATGCCGAGATAGGCGAGCAGACCGGGCCGGTCCCCCGTCGCGATCCCGAACAGCACGGGGATTCCGGCCACGACGACAGCGGTGACCGGTGAGACGACCGACATCGGCCCGTTCGCCAGTGCGAGGTAGAACCACCAGACGGCGATGCCGCCGGCCACGCCCGCTGCGGCACCCCACGCGAGGGACGCCGCGGTGAGGTCGCCGCCGACGATCGACGCGGCGATCAGGGACACGACGAGCGAAGCCGGGTAGGTGACGGCGACGACGCCGAGTGCGCTCGCGCGACGGGAGGCGGCACCCCCGGCGAAATCGCTGAGGCCGTACCCGACCGCCGCGAGAAGCGCAAGCGCGACCGCGATCAGCGGCTCATGCCCTTCACTCGCCGGCCGAGCTCGCGGGTCACCTCACGTTCGGCGGTCCGGCGGGCGAGATCCTGACGCTTGTCGTAGTCCTGCTTGCCCTTGGCGAGCGCGAGCTCGACCTTGACCTTGCCGTCGGAGAAGTACATCGACAGCGGCACGAGGGTCTGGTTGCCCTCCCGGGTCTTGCCGACGAGCGCGTCGATCTCGCGACGGTGCAGCAGCAGCTTGCGGGTGCGGCGCGGAGCGTGGTTGGTCCACGTGCCGTGCCCGTATTCCGGAATGTGCAGACCCCGCAACCACACCTCGCCGTCGTCGACGGTCGCGAATGCGTCCACCAGGGAGGCCTTTCCCTCCCGCAGGCTCTTGACCTCGGTACCGACGAGGGCGATGCCCGCCTCGTAGGTGTCGAGGATGGTGTAGTTGTGGCGCGCCTTCCGGTTGGTCGCGATGACCTTCCGGCCCTTTTCCTTCACGTGCAGGCCTTTCCGGTCCACGATCGATCGAACAGAACACCGTCCAGCATAGGAACCTCGCACGACACCTTATTCACGCACGTACAGACGCAAGGTCACATACGAGGTGAGAGCGGCCATTCCCACGCCCACGAGGACCAGGAACGGCGAGACCAGAAGGATGTCGCTGTCGGTGATGCGGGCGACGATGTTCGCGTCGTAGACCTCGGTGAGCATGTCGTCGACGAACATACTCTTGGCGACGAAGAGTCCGCCGATGGCGAGTGCGGCACCCACGATCGCGGCGATCACCGCTTCGAGGAGGAAGGGCAGCTGCGTGTACCAGCGGGTCGCGCCGACCAGCCGCATGATGCCGACCTCGGTGCGGCGGGTGAAGGCCGCGATCTGCACCATGTTCGCGATCAGAAGCACGGCCGCGATCGCCTGGATCGTGGCGATGGCGAACGCGCCGTTGCGGATGCCGCCGAGCACGCCGAACAGACGCTCGACGAGATCCTGCTGGTTGAGCACGCTGTCGACGCCGGGCCGGGTACCGAAATCGTCCTGGATCGCCGCGAATCGATCCGGATCGGACATCTTGATCTTGAAGGAGGCAGGGAAGCTGTCGGCACTCACGAGTTCGGCGAGTTCGGGCTGATCGGCGAAGACACGATCGGTGGCGTCGAGGACGGCGTCGTCGCGGCTCAGGTACTGGACCGACACCACGTCGTCGGTGCTCTCGAGGTCGCTGCGCAGGGTGGAGCAGAGATCCTGCTCGCACTCCGGATCGAGCGAGGAGATGTCCTCGGTCAGGAACACCTGCACCTCGACCCGGTCGAGGAAGATCCGTTCCGTCTTGCCCGCCATCTGGACCACGAGCAGCCCCGCACCGAACAGCGCGAGGGAGATCGCCGTGGTGAGGATCATCGCGATGGTCATGGTGAGGTTGCGGCGCAGGCCGGTGGTGACCTCGCTGAACAGGAAGCTGGCACGCATCGGGTGGGATTCCTTCGGTTGCCTGGTGGGGATGCTCGGGTGACGGGATCTAGCGGCCGACGCCGTAGACGCCGCGTGCCTCGTCGCGCACGACGCGTCCGAGATCGAGTTCGACGACCCGTCGCCGCATCGAGTCGACGATGTGGTGGTCGTGGGTCGCCATGAGCACCGTCGTGCCCGTGCGGTTGATGCGTTCGAGCAACAGCATGATGTCCTGGCTGGTCTCGGGGTCGAGGTTGCCGGTCGGTTCGTCGGCCATCAGCACGAGCGGCCGGTTGACGAACGCACGCGCGATCGCGACACGCTGCTGTTCGCCGCCGGACAGTTCGGCGGGCAACCGGTCGGCTTTGCCGGACAGTCCCACCAGCTCGAGAACCTCCGGCACCGTCCGTTCGATCACTCCGCGCGGCTTACCGATCACCTCGAGAGCGAACGAGATATTCTCGGCGACCGTCTTGCGCTGGAGCAACCGGAAGTCCTGGAAGACGCATCCGAGATTCTGGCGCAGCTTCGGTACGCGACGCGCCGGCAGCCGGTTGACGTGGAAATCGGCCACGTGGATGTCGCCGGTGGTGGGCTTCTCCTCTCGCAGGAGCAGCCGGAGGAAGGTCGACTTCCCGGATCCGGAGGGACCGATGAGAAAGACGAACTCGCCCTTCTCGACGTGCACCGAGACCCCTTCGAGCGCGGGACGCGTGGACGTCTTGTAGGACTTGGACACATTCTCCAGCCGGATCACGTGGACATGCTAACCGTTACCGGACGGTGACCTACGGCACCGGCTCGTCGGTGCTCTACGACGACGGAGCGTCGGTGTCCTCGGTCACCGTCGGATCCTGCTGGTCGTTCAGTCCGGGGATCGTGGGCAGGTCGAACGGGAACTGCCTGTTCGTCGTGGTGGGGGGCGCAGTCGTCGTGGCATCCTGCGGCGGCGTCCCGCCCTGTTCCCTGCCCGGCACGCCGGTCGCCGTCGTCGGCGGGAAGGTCGACGAGGTCGTCGGCGGATAGGGCGTGTCGGTGGTCTCCGGCACGGACTTCTCCTGCGGGGCCGTGGTCGCCGGCGGCACGTACGGCACGTAGGGCGTCTCGGAGATGATCACGGCGGTCGACGGCGCATCGGGGGTGTCCTCGGGCGGGTTGAGGAACAGGTAGGTCACCCACAGCGCAAGCCACAGGGTGCACAACGCGAAGGTCGTGGTCCTGATCCGCCCACCGAGGAGGTGCGACGGGATGCGCCTGCGGTGCTTCTCCTCCGGCTCGGTGGCCGCGCCCCCACCCGACGTCCCTCCACCCGGTGTCACTGTGCCTCCACTCGATCGACCACGCTGGCGGTGTCGAGCTGGGGCGTGACGGTGATGCCCTGTTCACGCAGTGCTCGCGCGATCCGCGCACGCAGCAGACGGCCCACCTGGAACTGCTTGCCGGGCAGCGTGCGCGCGACCATGCGGACGCTGAGCTGATCCACCTCGAGGCTCTCGACACCCATCACACTCGGTTCGTCGAGCAACAGCTCCCGCAGGCGGGGTTCCTTGTATGCGGCGACACCCAGTTCGCGCAGCATCTCGGTGACGTCGGCGATGTCGGCGGTCACCGGGATCGGCACGTCCACCACGGCGCGCGCCCAGTCCTTCGACAGGTTGACGGCCTTGTTGATCTGCCCGTTGGGGACGGTGATGACCTCACCCGCCGTGCTACGCACCCGGGTGACGCGCAACGTGACGTCCTCGACGGTGCCGATCGCGTCCTCGGACGCACCGGTCACGGAGATCTGCACGGTGTCGCCGAAGCCGTACTGCCGTTCGGTGATGATGAAGAACCCCGCGAGGATGTCCTGCACGATGCGCTGGGCACCGAAGCCGAGCGCCGCGCCGAGCACGGTCGCCGGCGCGACCAGGCTGCCGATGGGCAGCTGCAGATAGTCGAACACCTTCAGGGTCGCAACGATGTACACGAACGAGATCGCCATCCACGTGACCACCTGGGCGACCGAATGGCGATGCTTCGTCGCCTCGGACCGCACGAGGTCGTCGGACTGCGTGTAGCGCTCGTCGATGCGGCGCGTGATGCGGCTGCCGATCCAGGAGACGAACCGGGCGATCAGAACCGCACCCAGAATCGTGAGTGCGATCAGCAGCCCGCTCGTCGACAACCAGTCGAGCAGTCTAGCTCCGGGAAGAAACGGCACAGGCCCCTCTCCTGTTTCCGATCACGATTTCTGCTCTTCTCGCATACGCCAGCGGATGCCCGATTCGAGGAATCCGTCGATGTCGCCGTCGAGCACCGCCGAGGGGTTGTTGACCTCGTACTCGGTGCGCAGGTCCTTGACCATCTGGTAGGGATGCAGCACGTACGAGCGCATCTGGTTGCCCCACGAACTGCCGCCGTCGCCCTTGAGCGCATCCATCTCGGCGCGCTCCTCCTGGCGCTTGCGCTCGAGGAGCTTGGCCTGCAGGACACGCATGGCCGCGACCTTGTTCTGCAACTGCGACTTCTCGTTCTGACAGGTGACGACGATGCCGGTCGGGATATGCGTCAGGCGCACGGCGGAGTCGGTGGTGTTGACCGACTGGCCTCCCGGGCCGGACGAGCGGTAGACGTCGACGCGGACGTCGTTCTCGTCGATGTCGATGTGGTCGGTGGTCTCGACGACGGGCAGCACCTCGACCTCGGCGAAGGAGGTCTGGCGGCGGCCCTGGTTGTCGAACGGGCTGATGCGGACGAGACGGTGCGTGCCCATCTCGACCGACAGGGTCCCGTAGGTGTAGGGCGCCTTGACGGCGAAGGTGGCGGACTTGATGCCGGCCTCTTCCGCGTAGGAGGTGTCGTAGACCTCGACGCCGTAGCCGTGCTTGTCGGCCCAGCGGATGTACATACGCATGAGCATCTCGGCCCAGTCGGCGGCGTCGACGCCACCGGCGCCCGCGCGGATGTTGACGAGCGCGTCGCGCTGGTCGTACTCGCCGGACAGCAGCGTGCGCACCTCCATCGCCTCGATGTCGGCGCGCAGGCTCTCGCGTTCGGCCTCGGCGTCGGCCAGGGCGGCGGTGCGGGCCTCGCCCTCCTCGCCCTCGGCGAGCTCGTACAGAACCGGGAGATCCTCGAGCCGCTGGCGCAGGCCCTCGACCCGGCGCAGCTCACCCTGTGCGTGCGACAGTTCGCTGGTGACCTTCTGGGCGTGGTCCTGGTCGTTCCACAGCTCGGGGTCGGCGGCCTGGTGTTCGAGTTCGTCGATGCGCCGTCGCAGCTCCTCGACGTCGAGGACCGACTCCACGGTGCGGAGGGTCGTGTCGAGCTCGGTCAGGGCTGCGGAAACATCGGGATGCACGATTCAACAGGTTACCGGAGCGACGAACCGGCCCGCCGTGGGCAGCGATCGACACGGCAGGGCCCGGTCGGGTCGAGCACCGCGCCGACCCCGGAGTGGACGGCAAGCTGCTCGGCCCCGGACGACGGCGGCTAGCGTTTCCGCCATGACCACCGACTACACCGCCGACCTGGACCTCGCACTCCGACTCGCCGACGCGTCCGACGCCATCACCCGCGACCGCTTCGGTGCGCTGGACCTGAAGGTGGACGACAAGCCGGACCTGAGTCCGGTCTCCGACGCCGACCTCGCCGTCGAGCGCGCCATCCGCGAGATGCTCGGCGAGCAGCGACCGGACGACGCGGTGCTCGGCGAGGAGTTCGGTGGCGACGCGGTCTTCCGCGGGCGGCAGTGGGTCGTCGATCCGATCGACGGCACGAAGAACTTCGTGCGTGGCGTACCGGTCTGGGCGAGCCTGATCTCGCTCCTCGAGGACGGTGTGCCCGTCGTGGGCGTGGTCAGCGCCCCGGCACTGAACCGTCGGTGGTGGGCGGCCGCGGACGGCGGCGCCTGGGTGTCGCACGACGGTGCCGAGCCCCGGCGCATCTCGGTGTCGGAGGTGACCGACCTCGCGTCGGCGTCGCTGAGCTTCTCGAGCCTGAGCGGCTGGCACGAGCGTGGCATCCGTGATCGTTTCGTCGCCCTGACCGACGACGTGTGGCGGGTGCGCGCCTACGGCGACTTCTTCTCCTACTGCCTGCTCGCCGAGGGCGCCCTCGAGATCGCGCTCGAACCCGAGGTTTCGCTGTGGGATCTGGCCGCGCTCGACGTGCTGGTGCGCGAGGCAGGTGGACGGTTCACGAACCTCGAGGGTGCGGACGGTCCGCACGGCGGCAGTGCGGTCGCGACCAACGGCACGCTGCACGACGAGGTGCTCGGTCGACTGAAGTGAGTGGCCGGCCCCACGCACGGATGGTCACGCGGGGGGGCCGGGTTCGTCAGCGGACCGGGAGATGCACAGCGGTCTCGAGGTCGGCTTCGTCCGTGACGCCCGGATCATCGAGATAGACGTTGAAGTGGTGGGTGGCCACGTCGTCGTCGACCCGGGCCGCGGACAGGCCGTGTTCGGTCAGGAATTCGGCGATCGCCTCGTGGGCCCGCGGGATCGATTCGGCGTACGGCCCGGTCACGGTGGCGACGACCGCCCGGCGTGAGGGGAACTCGTGGACCGTCAGCGGCTCGCGGGCCGTGGTTCCCGGCGCCACCGGCAGGAACACCGATTCGTCGACGTCCGACTCACGGAACTCGCCGTCGTGTTCGATGCATCCGCCGGGTCCGGTCGGGACGATGCCCTGCTCCTGCAGGGCGGGCATGAAGCGTTGCCACAGTTCACCTTCGGCCCAGTAGTCGGCGACGGTGCCGCGGAGGCAGACGTAGGTCTGCGGCGGAATCTCGCGCGGCATCGGCGGTCTGCTCGGGGAGGTATCGGCGGTAACCGCTGACCTCGTCGACCACGGCGGGGATCAGCACTCCCTGCGAGTCGAAGTGCCGCAGCATCCGCACGCTGATCCGGGTCAGGGACGAGAACTCTCCGATGGACATCAACCTGGTGGTGTCGGCCATGGCGCCGAGTCTGCGACCTCACACGGTGTGAGAGTCAACTCGTGCTCGCGACACAGCGGACGATGCTGGGCGACACGCGTCCACCGCGGAACTTACTGCGCGGTAGACAGTGACCTTACTCAGAAGTAAGATCGGGAGTGTCCGCTGCCGCATCGAGAGACTTCTGGTGATCATGAGCAAGCAAGACAGCGTGGGCCGCCACACGCCTCGCGACACGTCCGCCGTCGGCCTCAATCCGATCAAACGCGACGCCATAGGTGCTGCCATGCGCGTGCTCACCCGGATCACGGGTTCCGAACTGGCCGACCGGTACAAGATCCGCGAGACGATCGACCGGATCACGTACCAGTCCACGAAAACCGGCTTCAAGACCCTCGGCGCCGCCACGCGCACCTTCAAGAAGATGTCCGGCGGCGCGAGCGGCCCGCAGCGTCTCACCACCGCGAAGAACGCCGACTTCTTCGATCTCACCCCGACCGACGATCAGCAGATGATCACGGAGACGGTGCGTGAGTTCGCCGCCGAGATCCTGCGCCCCGCCGCGCACGACGCCGACGAGGCCGCCGCGGCCCCGGCCGATCTGCTCGCGCGCGCAGCCGAACTCGGCATCACCATGGTCAACGTACCCGAGGCGTTCGACGGCGCCGCCGACGAGCGCGGCGTGGTCACCAACGTGCTGGTCGCCGAGGCCCTCGCGCACGGCGACATGGGCCTGGCCCTGCCGATCCTCGCGCCGAGCGGTGTGGCCGTGGCGCTCACACAGTGGGGCACCGAGGACCAACAGAAGACCTACCTGCCGGCCTTCGCCGGCGACGATGTCCCCCAGGCGTCGGTCGTCGTCGCCGAGCCGCGCGCCCTGTTCGATCCCTTCGCGTTGCAGACCAAGGCGGTGCGCTCCCCCAGCGGCTACCGGCTCAACGGCGTGAAGTCGTTCGTCCCGGCGGCGGGCAGCGCCGAACTGTTCGTCGTGGCAGCCGAACTCGACGGTAAGCCGTCCCTCTTCCTCGTCGAGGCGAAGAGCAAGGGCGTCGTGATCGAGGCCGATCCGGGCATGGGCCTGCGCGCCGCCGGACTGGGCCGCCTTCTGCTCGAGGACGTCGCGGTGCCGGAATCGGCACGTCTCGGCGACGACGACGCCGACGTCCGCGCCGAGCAGTACGCCGACGCCGTGCGCCTGTCGCGCCTGGGCTGGGCAGCTCTGGCGATGGGCACCGGTCAGGCCGTGCTCGACTACGTGGTCCCCTACGTCAACGAGCGCGAGGCGTTCGGCGAGCCCATCAGCCACCGGCAGGCGGTAGCGTTCATGGTGGCCAACATCAAGATCGAGCTCGACGGTCTACGTCTGGCCACCCTGCGCGGTGCGTCGCGGGCCGAGCAGGGCCTGTCGTTCGCTCGCGAGGCGGCCCTGGCCCGCAAGCTCGCCACCGACAAGGGCATGCAGTTCGGCCTCGACGGCGTCCAGCTGCTCGGCGGCCACGGCTACACCAAGGAACACCCCGTCGAACGTTGGTACCGCGACCTGCGAGCAATCGGAGTCGCCGAGGGCGTCGTCCTCGTCTGATCGGCCCGACCCGAACAAGGAACCTGTGATGATCAATCTCGAACTTCCCCGGAAGCTCAAGGCTTCCGCGAACCAGGCCCATCAGGTCGCCGCGCAGATTTTCCGGCCGATCTCCCGCAAGTACGACCTCGCCGAGCACGAGTACCCCGTCGAACTCGACACCATGGCCGCGATGGTCGAAGGGCTCAACGACTCCGGCCAGGGCGCGGCGGGTGCCGCGCTCGGCCGCGACAGCAAGGCCAAGCAGGACGGCCCCGCCGGAAATGCCAACGGCGGCAACATGGCCGGACTCCTCAATGTCATCGAGACGTGCTGGGGCGACGTCGGCCTGACCCTGTCGATCCCCTACCAGGGCCTGGGCAATTCCGCGATCGCCGCGGTGGCCACCGACGAGCAGCTCGAACGCTTCGGCAAGGTGTGGGCCTCCATGGCAATCACCGAGCCCGGTTTCGGATCCGATTCGGCGGCCGTGACGACCACGGCCGTGCTCGACGGCGACGAGTGGGTCCTCAACGGCGAGAAGATCTTCGTCACCGCCGGTGAGCGTTCCACGCACATCGTCGTGTGGGCGTCCGTCGACAGGTCGAAGGGCCGCGCCGCGATCAAGTCGTTCGTCGTGCCGCGCGAGGCTCCCGGACTCTCGGTCGCGCGTCTCGAGAAGAAGCTCGGCATCAAGGCATCCGACACCGCGGTGCTCGTGCTCGACAACTGCCGCATCCCGAAGGACAACATCCTCGGCTCCCCGGAGGTGAACACCGAGAAGGGGTTCGCCGGGGTCATGCAGACCTTCGACAACACGCGTCCGATCGTGGCCGGCATGGCCGTGGGTCTCGGTCGTGCGGTACTCGAGGAACTGCGCACGATCCTGAAGGAGGCGGGCGTCGAGGTCTCCTACGACATCCCCGCGAACAACCAGCATGCCGCGGCCGCCGAGTTCCTCGCGCTCGAGGCCGACTGGGAGGCTGCCTACCTGCTCGCGCTGCGCGCGACGTGGATGGCCGACAACAAGACGCCCAACTCCCTCGAGGCGTCGGTGTCGAAGGCGAAGGCCGGCCGCACCGGCACCGCGGTCTCGCTCAAGGCCGTCGAACTCGCCGGAACCTACGGGTATTCGCAGCGGCCGCTGCTCGAGAAGTGGGCACGCGATTCCAAGATTCTCGACATCTTCGAGGGCACCCAGCAGATCCAGCAGCTCATCGTCGCTCGGCGGGTGCTCGGAAAGTCGTCCTCCGAACTGAAATAGCGCTCGGGGCATGGGGTCCGTCCGCGGGCGCCGGAAGGATGGGACCGGTGTCTGCGCACGGTACCGGACGTGTCGGAGGATCCATCGGGGTAGAGCCCTCGCCGCAGGTGCGGCGAGGGCCCTACCCGTTCCAGGAAGATCATCCGTGGAAGATTGCCTGGAATGTGAGCTACGTCACGGCTACTGTGTGTGCTGACGCCGACACACAGCTAGGGGGACGGATGCTCGGTCAGGACATTCTCGGCAGGATCACGAGTGGGCGGATCACGCTCGACGACACGATCGGCCAGGTCAAGGACACCATCGGATCACTCGCGGTACTCCATCGCGCAGGTCTGCTGCACTTTCCGCGCGTGGACCACAGCATCGGGACGATCATGGCGGCCAACAAGTACGGCCCCTTCGCCGGCGCCGTGCACGCACAGGCCGAACGCGGTCTCGACGCCGTCGCCCTGATCGACGAGGCCGGCGATGTCACCTACAAGGAACTCGAGGCCCGCTCCAATGCCCTCGTGCGTGCGTGGCAACGCGCCGGGGTGGAGCCGGGATCGGTCATGGGCATCATGGCCCGGAATCACCGCGGTCTCGTGTTGACGATGCTCGCCACCGCCAAGCTCGGTGTGCGACTGGTGATGATGAACACCGGTTTCGCGCCGCGGCAACTCGTCGATGTCGCAGCGCGCGAACAGGTCTCGACGTTCGTCTTCGACAGCGAATTCGCCGAGGTCGCAGCCGCGCTCCCCGACGACGTGCGCCGGTACGTCTCCTGGGCGGACGACGAGGTCCCCGGCATCCCGACGCTGGAGCAGTCGATCGAAGGGCTGGACGGCTCGTCCCTGCCCGCGCCGGAGGTCTTCGGTGGATTCGTATTGCTCACCAGCGGCACCACCGGCACCCCGAAGGGCGCGCCGCGCGGCCGCACGTCACCGTTCGCGTCGGTCCAGTTCCTCGATCGGGTTCCGCTGCGCCCCGGGCAGACGATGCTCATGGCCGCCCCGGCCTTCCACGGCACCGGCGTCTCGCAGTTCGCGCTCGCCCTCGCACTGGGTCAGACCGTGGTGATGATGCGGCGCTTCTCCCCCGTCGACACCTTGGGCCTCGTCGAGCAGCACGGAGCGATCGTGCTGGTGGTGGTCCCGACGATGCTGCAGCGGATCCTCGACCTCGGACCGGAGAAGATCGCCGAGTACGACACCTCGAGCCTGAAGATCGTCTTCTCCGCGGGTTCGTCGCTCTCGCCCGACGTGTGTCGCCGGACGACGGAGGCGTTCGGACACGTGCTCTACAACCTGTACGGCTCCACCGAATGCGCCGTCGCGACGGTCGCGACCCCCGACGACATCCGGCAGGCCCCCGGCACGGCCGGTCGCCCTCCCGTGACGTGTCGGGTGGTGCTGTTCGACGACGACGGCAACCGCATCACCGAGCCGCACGTCCCCGGCCGCATCTTCGTCTCGAGCGGCCTGTCCTTCGCCGGCTACACCGACGGTCGCGACAAGGAACGCATCGACGGGTTGCTGTCGATCGGCGACGTCGGGCACTGGGACGAGAACGGCCTGCTCTTCGTCAACGGTCGCGACGACGACATGATCGTCTCCGGCGGCGAGAACGTCTATCCGCTCGAGGTCGAGAACCTGCTCGCCGAGCGGGAGGACATACTCGACGCCGCCGTGGTGGGTGTCCCCGATCCCGAGTTCGGGCAGCGGCTGCGAGCCTTCGTGGTTCCCTCCCCCGACTCCTCCCGCAACGCCGAGGACATCAAGGCGTTCGTGAAGTCGAATCTCGCCCGGTACAAGGTTCCGCGCGAGGTGGTTTTCCTCGACGAGCTGCCGCGCAACGCCACCGGGAAGCTGCTGCGCCGGGTGCTGGTGGAGATGGATCTGCCCGAGGATCCCGAGAAGGGGTACACCACCGCCCGGGGGTGACCCCCTCGAACGAACGAAGGCCGGTCGTCCGAGACGACCGGCCTTCGTGGTGGTAGCGGGGACAGGATTTGAACCTGCGACCTCTGGGTTATGAGCCCAGCGAGCTACCGAGCTGCTCCACCCCGCGTTGCATGAATGAACCTACACGAGCACGGAAACGGAATGCAAATCGCCTCGTCGGACGCGGATGAGCCTCGACGACAACCGAAATCGCAACCCCGAGGTGTCTCGGTTCACATTTCCACCATGACTATCGCCACATAACGGCGGTGTAACGATCTTGCATCGACCCCCGTTATCACCTTCCTGAGCTGCGAAGACTCAATCGTCCCATCCCATCAGGTGGACAAACACCTCTCCCGGCGGGGGATGACGCGCCGCGGAGCGCTTTGTACTGTCGGTCCCGGCTCGAAACAGCCGAGCCACCACCGGCCCGTCGCCGCCAGTCTGCCCCGCGGGATCCGGTGCCTACGAAGACCCGAGGGGCAGGGACGCAACCGACGTGGTCCCCGATCCGGACGGAGACATTTCTCCGTCGACCGAGATCGACGAGGGCCGTCGCGCTCCGCGAGCGCGGGAAGGACTCCACAGAATGACCAACTTCAGCACGCGTGCATTCCGCACTGCCGTCGTCACCGGTGCACTCGCCGCGGTTCCGTTCGCGCTCGCCACCGGCACCGCGTCCGCCGCCCAGCACAACTGGGACGGCGTCGCCCAGTGCGAGAGCGGTGGCAACTGGGCCATCAACACCGGCAACGGCTACTACGGCGGCCTGCAGTTCTCGCAGAGCACCTGGGAGGCCAACGGCGGCAGCGGCCGCGCGGACCAAGCCTCGAAGGCGGAGCAGATCCGTGTCGCCGAGAACGTCCTGCAGACGCAGGGCCCCGGCGCGTGGCCCGTCTGCGGTCAGTACCTGACAACCGAATCCGCGCCGGCTCCCGCCGCACCCGAGGCGCCCGCACCGGCACCCGAGGCTCCGGCACCCGCGGCTCCGGCCGCCCCCGAGTTGCCGGCCGAGGTCACCCAGGCCGTCGATACCGCGAACCAGCTCGCCCAGCAGTACGGCTTCGGCGCCGAGTTCGCGCAGATCGTCGATATCACGCTGGCCGGTCGCTGACGCAGACCGTCTCTGCGAACACGACGAAGGCCCGCGGTGCGAACCGCGGGCCTTCGTCGTGTCGGTTTCCGTTACCGGATCAGCCGCCGGTGGATTCAGCCGCCAGTGGATTCGTAGGCATCGACGGCCTGCTGCACCCGCCGCAGCGCCCGTCCGTAGGCTTCGAAATCGCCGCTGGTCTGCGCGTTGGCCAGCTCCGCGAGTGCCGAATCGAGCTCCGCGACCGCGGCATCGCGATTCGCGGGAGTCGTCGGCGCCGGCGAGGTGGGCTGCTGTTGCTGCTGATCGGAAGGCTGGTTCTCGTCCGTGGTGCCCTCGATCACCTCGCCCCGCGTCTCGTCCTCCACCTCGGCGGTGGGCAGCGCCTCGCCACCGGGAGCGGTGGCCGCGTCGCCGACGCCGGGACCGAACACCTGGTCGAGCGCACCGGCGAGAGTCGGTGCGTAACCGATCCGGACGCCACCGCTGGCACCCGGCTCCCGGTAGCTGACGAGCACGCGCGACAGCTGCGGGAAGGTCGACGTGCTACCCGCCGTCGCGTTGCGCTCGGTGTACATCGGCTGGACGTACAGGATGCCGCCGTCCGCGATGGGCAGGGTGAGCAGGTTGCCGTATTGGATCCGGTTGGACCGTTCGAGCAGGGTCCGTTCCGAAGCCACTCGGGTGTCGGAGATCATCGCGTTCTGCGTCTGCTCCGGACCGAAGGTCTGCGTATCCGTCGGCAACTGCAGGATCGTGAACTTCCCGTAGTTCTCCGGATCGGATTCGACCGAGATGTACGCCGACAGGAACTGCCGGTTGTAACCCACCATCGCCGAGGTCAGACGGAACCGGGGATCCGCCGTCTCGCGATCGCCCATGAGCAGGTAGTAGGGCGGCTGGTTCGCGCTGGTGTCGACCGTCGGGTCCGCCGGCACCGACCAGAACGCATTGTTCGTGAAGAACTCGCGCGGGTCGTCGACGTGGTACTTGGCGAGCATCTCGCGCTGCACCTTGAACAGATCCTCCGGGTACCGGAAGTGCGCCCGCAGCTCGTCGGAGATCTGGTCCTGCGGGGTCACCGCATCAGGGAAGACACCCATCCACGCCTTCAGGACCGGGTCCTCATCGTCGACCTGGTAGAGCGTCACCGTGCCGTCGTAGGCATCGACCGTCGCCTTCACCGAGTTGCGGATGTACGAGACCTCCTTGCGGGGCAGCAACCGGCCGGTGTTCTGGTCGATGCTGTCCTCGACGAGGCCCTCGAGCGACGCGCGCTGCGCGTACGGGTAGTAGTCGAGCGTGGTGTACGCGTCGACGACCCACTTGATGCGGCCGTCGATCGCGGCCGGGTAGGCGTCGCCGTCGGCCGTCAGCCACGGCGCGACCTTCGTCACGCGCTCACGCGGGTCGCGGTTGAACAGGATCTTCGAGTCGCTGCCGATGGCGCTCGAGAACAGGATGTTGCGTTCGCCGTACTTCGCGGCGAAGGCGAGCCGGTTGAACCAGTTGCCGATGTCGACGCCGCCCGAGCCGGTGTAGGTGTACTTTTCGGTGTCGGTGTCGTACTCGCGCGCACCGGACGAGTCGGCGCTGTTGCCGACGATCGCGTAGTCCGGATCGGCCTCGGCGATGACCTCGCCGTAGTAGATGCGGGGCTGCTCGACGGGGATGACCTGGTTCTCCGCAGCGAGCGACGCCAGGTCGCTGACGAAGTAGACGGGATAGCCGCTGTTGCTGTTGGCGGCCTCCTCCGCCGAGGCACTCGCGGCGGCGTTCACGCGGTTGGCGGGCGCCGCGACGAGACCGTTGCCGTGCGTGTACACGGTGTGGCGGTTGATCCAGTCGGTCTGGTTGCCGGTCAGGCTCGTCGGCGAGAGCTCACGCGCCGCGACGATGTAGTCCTCCATACGACCGTCGAGCTCGTACCGGTCGATGTCGAGCGACTCGGGGTAGCCGTAGAAGTTCTTCAGCTGCGTCTGCTGCGTGAACGTGCGGGGAAGCACGTTCGGGTCGAGCAGGCGGGCGTTCGCGATCGTGGTGATGTCGGCCGGGATGTTCTCGGGCGAGGTGGTGCCCACACCCGGGTAGTCCTCGTACGCCACCTTGTCGTCGGTGATGCCGTACGCCTCGCGGGTCGCGGCGATGTTGCGCTCGATGTACTCGCTCTCCTTGTCGGCAGCGTTCGGGCGCACCGAGAACTGCTCGACCATGAGCGGGTACACCGCGCCGACGAGGATCGACGAGAGCACGAGCAGCGCCGTCGCGAGCGCGGGGATCCGCAGGTCGCGCAGGAAGATCGCGGCGAAGAACGCGATCGCGCAGATGACGGCGATCGCGAGCAGGATGAGCTTGGCCGGCAACACCGCATTGATGTCGGTGAAGCCACCGCCGGTGAAGGTGGGTTCCTTGCGGCTGCTCCACAGCAGTTCGTACCGATCGAGCCAGTAGGCGAACGCCTTGAACGCGACGAACAGGCCGGCGAGGACCGCGAGCTGCACACGCGAGGCCGTCGACATGCTTCCCCCGCGACCGGCGAGGCGGATGCCGCCGAAGATGTAGTGGGTGACGAGGTTCGCGATGAACCCGAGCACGATCGCGACGAAGAACCAGTTGAGCAGGAAGCGGTAGAACGGCAGGTCGAAGGCGTAGAAGCCGACGTCGAGACCGAACTGCGGATCGGTGGTGCCGAAGTCGCCGCCGTTGAAGAACATCTGGACGGTGACCCAGCCGGCCTGGGCGACCAGACCGGAGAGCACACCGAGCACGACCGGGATACCGATCCCGAAGGCGCGCATGCGCGTCATCACGGTGGTGCGGTAGCGCGCCACCGGATCATTGGGTCCGGTGGTCGGCACGAAGACCGGGCGCGACCGGTAGGCGAGCAGCATCGCCAGCCAGACGACACCGCCGATGAACAACCCGACCGCCAGGAACAGTGCGATCCGGGTCAGGAGAACCTTGACGTATACGTCCCGGAAGTCGACCTCGCCGAACCAGAGCCAGTTGGTGTAGGTGTCCACCAACCGTGGTCCGAGCAGGAGCAGCACTGCGGCCACCACTGCCAGGATCAGCAGAACTCTGCTCCGCTTCGACAATGTAGGTACTCCGGTCGGGGGCCTCATGCCCACGTGCCACGCTCCCAACTCGTCCGGCGGCGCGATCGCACCGCATCTGTACATCTCGCGCTCGACGAAAGCGTGCGAGCACGCCTCGTTCTCACGGAGTGACCGTTTCGCCCCACTCTACGGAATCCTCGTACAGGGGGTCGCACGACGCAGGTCCGGCAGCGCACACCCGCGTACGGGTGCCAGGATAGGCCGGTGAACCAACGTCTTCCCGTACCTTCCGAACAAGGACTCGCGCGCGCCGTCCACGAGATCATCGATTTCGCGGATGCGGAGGGTTGGGACCGCCCTCCCGTCATGTTCGCGCTCGTCCCGACCGTGCTTCTCGCAGCCGCCGAACCCGCCCTCGCCGACCAGCTCGACGAGGGACACGAGTACACCCCGATCGCGCAGGAATCTTTCCCCGACGACGTCGAGGGCGGCAGTCCCGCACTCGAGGAGTTCCTCGCCACGACCACCTGGCCCGGATCGGTTGCCGGGTGCGCTCTCGTGCAGGAGGTGGTCGTGCTGCCGCCGAGCGCGGAGAACGAACTCGACGACGCCTTCACGCCATTGCTCGCCGACGCCCACGCGGCAGACGAGGCGGCCCGGCTCGCAGCGCACAGTCACCCGGAACGACGCGCCGCCCGCCTCATCTCCGCGGTCCTGCGCGACGGGCCGTCACTCTCGCTCCTTCAGTTGCGCCCCCTCGACGACGACGATCCGTTCGCGGGCACTGAACTGCGGACCTACGACAACCTCGCCCCGCACGTCGTGGCCGCGTTGTACGCGACCCTCGAGGCGAGCGACGACGACTACTGAGAGGGCGATCACCGCACTGCCGGCCCCCGTGCGGCGCGCGGGATCGGCTGCCGACGGGCGGGATCAGCTGCAGGCGGGCGCGTCGCGTCCGTCCGCGATCGCTGCCAGCGCGTCGATCGCACCCTCGAGCGTCTCGACCTTCACGAGCTGCACACCCTCGGGGGCGCCGCTCTGCGCCTCCGCGCAGTTCTCGGCGGGCACCAGGAAGACGGTCGCGCCGTCCTCCGACGCCGCGGTGAGCTTGTGGGTGATCCCGCCGATCGGACCGACCATCCCGTCCGAGTCGATGGTGCCGGTACCGGCGACGTCCAGACCGCCGTTGAGCAGGCCCGGGCTGAGCTTGTCCACCACGGCCAGACTGAACATCAGGCCGGCGGACGGCCCGCCGATGTCGGCGAGGTTGAAGGTGACCTCGAAGGGCACCTCGGGAACCTCCTCGGTGGCGATGCCCAGGAAGCCCTTGTCCGGGTCGCCGGGCCGGGAACCGACGGGAACGTCGAACGACTCCTCGGCATCGCCGCGCCGGACGGTGACGTCCACCGACTCACCGGGCGGCACGTCGCCGACCGCGCGCTGGACCTGGCCGGCCGTGCGCACCTTCTCGCCGCCGACGGCGACGATCCGGTCGCCCGCCTCGAGCAACCCGGCGGCAGGGGCGTCCTGGCCCACCTCGGCGATCCGCAGGGTCACCGGCAGGTCGAGATAGTGCAGGGCGGCGAGTTCGGCGGACCGCTCCGACTGGGCGAACTGCGCCTGGTCGACGGCCTGGACCTCGTCCTTGCTGCGGTCGGGCGGGTAGACCTGCTCGCGCGGCGCCACGCCGTAGCGCCCGCTGATCCAGGCGGTGAAGGTCTGCGCGAGGGTGAGATTGTCGGTGACCCCGACGGTCGTCATGAACAGACTGCCCTCGGTCTCGTCCGCCTCGATCCCCTCGAGCGCGACGACCGGGGTGCCCTCGATCTCCCCGAGCGTGTCGAAGACGGGGCCGGGGCCGAGCGCCACGTACGGCGCCCGGACGTTGAACGCCACGACCACAATGACGAGGATCGGGAGCACGAGCGCGAGCGGCAGGACGTAGCGACGATTCACCCGGCCAGGGTAACGGTCGCCCGACCACCCCCTTCACACCACGACCGTGTCGTGTTCGCCATGAGCGTGACCACGACGCCGGTCCCCGCCCTGGACGCCTTGTACCGTTGGATACATGAGCGACACGCCCTTCGGATTCTCGAATCCCGACGACGACCCCGACCGTAGGAAGGACGAGGGTTCCGGTAGCGGCGGAGCCGGTGGCGGCATGCCCTTCGGATTCGGACTCCCCGGCAGCGGTGGGGGCGACAACCCGTTCGGCGGTCAGGGCTTCGATCCCGCGCAGTTCGGTCAGATGCTCAGCCAGTTCGGCCAGATGCTCGCCGGTATGGGCAGCGCCATGGGTTCCGGCGGCGGCTCGGGTCCGGTCAACTACGACATCGCGACGAAGCTCGCACGTCAGCAGATCGGGTCCGTCGACCCGGTCTCGCCCCGTACCGCCGACGCCGTGACGGACGCCGCGCGCCTCGCGGAACTGTGGCTCGACGCGGCCACCACGCTGCCCGCGGGTGCGTCGAAGGTCGTGGCGTGGACGCCCGTCGACTGGCTCGACAACACGCTCGAGACGTGGAAGCGCCTGTGCGATCCGATCGCCGAGCAGGTCAACGGCATGATGCTGAACGGTCTGCCCGAGGAGGCCCGTGCGATGGCCGGGCCCATGCTCGGGATGTTCTCGCAGATGGGTGGGGTTGCTTTCGGCTCCCAGCTCGGCCAGGCCCTCGGCCAGTTGTCGAAGGAAGTGCTCACCTCCACCGACATCGGTCTCCCCCTCGGCCCGGAGGGCACCGCCGCTCTCCTGCCGGCCGCGGTCGAGAGCTTCGGTGAAGGACTCGAGCAGCCCGGTCAGGAGGTGCTCGTCTTCCTCGCCGCACGCGAGGCCGCCCACCAGCGCCTCTACAGCCACGTGCCGTGGCTGCGTCAGCGGATGCTGGCGACCGTCGAGGAGTACGCACGCGGCATCCGCATGGACATGTCGTCGATCGAGGATCTCGCCCAGGGACTCGACCCGTCGGCACTCACCGACCCGTCCAAGCTCGAGGAAATCCTCAAGCAGGGCGCGTTCGAACCCCAGACCACCCCGGAGCAGAAGGCCGCACTCGAACGACTCGAGACGATGCTCGCGCTCGTCGAGGGCTGGGTCGAGACGGTCGTCGCCGACGCGCTCGGCGAGCGGCTCCCGGGTGCCTCGGCCCTCACCGAGACCCTGCGCCGTCGCCGCGCCACGGGCGGACCGGCCGAGCAGACCTTCGCTACGCTCGTCGGCCTCGAGCTCCGGCCCCGGAAGGTGCGCGAGGCCGCTGCGCTGTGGCGACGCCTCACCACCGACGCCGGCACCGAGGCCCGCGACCATGTGTGGGCGCATCCCGACCTGCTGCCGGACTCGTCGGATCTCGACAACCCGACGGCCTTCGTCGATCGTGTGATCGGCGGTGGCACCGGAGCCTTCGAGGATCCGATCGCCCAGCTTCAGGCGACCATGGAACGTGAGCAGGCCGAACGGGATCGCGCGGCCGAGGACGCATCCGGCGAGGACCGGCCCGGGGACGACAGCACCTCCTAGAACGACCCGATAGAGGCACCCGCGCCTGTGGACAAACTGCTCCTCGTGAACCGTCCACGGGCGCGGATACTGTCAGTCTGTCTCCATGATCACCGCATCGCGCGAGACGACCACGAATCCCGCGCCGGCCGAGGCTGCGGTTCTCCGGGTCGATCCGGAACTGGCCGTGCTCGAGCGGTCCGACGGCTCGCTCCAGCTCGGCTGGGGTCCCGGCACCGCGACCGTCGTCCTGCCACCCCAGGGCATGGACAGCTTCGACCTCGGCGTTCTCGTCCGACTGCTCGACGGCCGGCTCACCCTCGACGAGGTGCTGGACGTCGCAGCCGAGCGCGGGCTTCCGTCCGGACGGGTCCGGCAGGTGCTCGATGAGCTCACCGCGACGGGTGCGGTCCGGCAGGTCCCCGCGTCGCCCGGCCCGGCGCGACCGCGGCGGGTGCGGGTCCACGGCTCGGGTCCGCTCGCTTCGGCGATCGTCGAGGATCTCCCGGTATGGGATGTGCGGTGGGTGCGCTCGTCGTCCGGTGACGAACTGCAGGACCCGGCCGACTGTGTCGTCCTCGCCGACGGGCAGGTGCCCGACCCCCATCTCGTGAACATGCTCGTGCGGGCCGGTGTCCCCCATCTCGCGGTGCGGATCAGGGACGGACGCGGCATCGTCGGCCCGTTCGTACTCCCCGGCCGGAGCAGTTGTCTGCGCTGCGCCGATCTCGTGCGGGCCGATCTCGATCCGTCCTGGCCGCGACTGGCGAGTCAGCTGTACGGGCGGCAGGGCCACGCCGGCAGGGCGGTGACGTCGGCGACCGCGGCGATGGCCGTCGGCCAGATCGAGGCGTTCCTCTCCGCAGATCCGTCCGTGACCCCGGCGGTCGACCGCACACTCGAACTGGACCTGCGAACCCACCGAATCGTCACGCGCCGATGGTTCCGTCACCCCTGGTGCGACTGCTCGGCCATCGCTCGGGTCGGTCAGGCATGATGGGGGGCGTGCCAGACATCCCTCGCAGAAGCTCGTCCCGCACTGCCAAGCTCGCGAGCATTCCTCTGGGAATCGCCGGGCGCGCCGCTGTCGGTTTCGGCCGTCGACTCGCCGGTGGAGATCGGGAGGAGATCGACGCCGAGATGACGGCGAAGGCCGCCGAACAGTTGTTCAGTGTGTTGGGCGAACTCAAGGGCGGCGCCATGAAGTTCGGCCAGGCCCTGAGCGTGATGGAAGCCGCCGTCCCGGAGGAGTTCGCCGAGCCGTATCGGGAGGCGCTCACCAAACTGCAGGCGGAGGCCCCTCCACTGCCCGCCCAAGCCGTGCACCGCGTGCTCGACCAGCAACTCGGCACGAAGTGGCGTGAGCGCTTCGAGTCGTTCGACGACGTGCCCGTCGCGTCGGCCAGTATCGGCCAGGTGCACCGGGCCGTGTGGTCGGACGGACGCGAGGTCGCGGTGAAGGTCCAGTACCCGGGCGCCGACGAGGCTCTGCGCGCCGACATGCGCACGCTGTCCCGGTTCGCCGGATTGTTCGCCACGATGATGCCGGGTGCCGATGTGCGTGCGCTGCTCGACGAGTTGTCCGCAAGCACCGAGGAAGAGCTCGACTACCGGATCGAGGCCGACAACCAGCGAGCCTTCGCGAAGGCCTTCGCCGGCGACGAGAAGTTCGTGATCCCGCGTGTCGTCGCGAGCGCCCCGAAAGTCGTCCTGACCGAATGGCTTTCGGCCACTCCGCTGTCTGTGATCATCAGCGGTGGCACGCGGGAGCAGCGCAACCGGGCCGGTGCGCTGCTCGCGGAGTTCCACTTCTGTTCGCCCGCGCGCGCCGGTCTGCTCCACAGCGACCCGCATCCGGGCAATTTCATGCTTCTCGACGACGGCCGTCTCGGAGTCATCGACTTCGGGGCCACGGCGTCGATGCCCGACGGCTTCCCGCCGGTGCTCGGACGGATGGTCCGACTCGCCCTCGAGGAACGTTTCGACGAACTCACCCGGCTGCTCTACGACAACAAGTTCGTCCTGCCCGGCCGCACGGTCACCGACGAGGAGATCGCCGACTACCTCCGGCCGTTCACCGACCCGATCCACACCGAGTCGTTCCACTTCACCCGCACATGGCTGCAGCGGGTGGCGGGCACGGCCACGGACTTCTCGAGTTCGACCTTCAAGACGGCTCGGACGCTGAATCTTCCGCCCGAGTACGTGAGTGTGTTCCGGGTGCTGCTCGGCTCGGTCGGCATCTGCGCTCAGCTCGACGCCGAGGCACCGTACATGCGCATCCTCAGTGAATGGCTACCCGGCTTCGTCGAGGAGTGACAAAGCCGGGCAACCGTATTCACGCACAGACCAGTTCCTTGCGGGGTTCGGGCAGCGGATTCTTCCGCGGCCGGCCCCGCGGCCGCTTGCGGGCCACGACGACACCACGGTCGATGATCTCCCCGCCCCACACGCCCCAGGGTTCCTCCCGCTCGAGAGCGGCGTCGAGACACTGGGCACGCACCGGGCAGCCCGCACACAGCGTCTTGGCGTACTCGAGATCGGCCGGGGTCTCAGCGAACCAGAGATCGGGGTCGTTGTCGTGGCACGGCAGCGTGTCGCGGTCGTTGCGGGAGACCGCGAAAGTGTCGCTGCGCGACAGGATGTCGGTACAACGCATCTCGTCTCCTTCCGTTCGGTTCGGCAGGCTCGACGGGTATTCGCTCGGCACGTGAGCTCCTTCGTTGGTTCGGTGGAATGCGATGCGAACCCGGCCGGAGAACGAGAAAGGCCACGGTCCGCTGGGCGGGGTCCGTGGCCTGGAGGAGACGAAAGGTCTACCGGGAAACAGCTCCCGATCCACTTCCGACCACGGACGAGACGGCGGCGGCGTGCACACGTCGGCGTGCACGCGGCGCGGCTGCCACTGCGGGTGCCACAGATGTGGCGGTGCGAGTGGTAGCGGCGGCCCCAGCGACACGAGGGGCCGCTGCCGCTGCAAAAGCATCGAAACCGAGCATCGGGGCCACCTCACTTTCTCGTCGCGCACGGACCGTCTCCCGTGACATCGTCATCCAGACTAGATTCGTGAGCACGATCGGCACAAGTTATTTTCTACCTGCGGTTTCGTGCCGCGTTCTTCGTCCCCGCACCAAAGCCGGAGGGCATGTCCCTCGCGACCACGAGACTCCTGCCCGACCTCGACGAGGCCGAACGCCTCGTCCTCGGGCTCGATGCGTTGCGCGCCGACGACGGCTCGAACAAAAGCACCTTCCGGGTGTTCCGCGACCGGCCGGGCACTACTTCTGCCTGTGCGCCGAATGAACACGGTCGGGTAGTCGTCAGAGGTCGAGGGTGTCGACGGTGCGCTCCCCCCGCACGAGGGCGAGCACGTCGGCACCGTACTGCTCGAGCTTCTTCGCCCCGATCCCCGGGATGGCGACCAGCGCACGATCGTCGCGCGGCTGCTGTTCGGCGATCGCGACGAGGGTGTTGTCGCTGAAGACGACGTAGGCCGGAACCTTCATCTCCTTCGAACGCTCCCGGCGCCATTCCTTGAGCGCGACCAGCAGATTCTCGTCGAGATCGGATGGGCAACCCTCGCAGCGGCCGAGCATGGTCGAGGTGGTGCCCATGAGCGGCTTGCCACAGACGCGGCATTGCGGGCGCTTCTTCCGCGGGGAGGACGGTTCGGCGATCTTCGACGCGGGTGAACTGTCGGGGATGAGCCCGTGAAGGAATCGAGAGCGTCGCCGCGACCGACGTCCGCCCGCCGTGCGGGACAACGCCCACGACAGTTGCAGGTGCACACGGGCTCGGGTGACACCGACATAGAGCAGCCGCCGTTCCTCCTCGATGCCGGCCTCGTCGGGCGGTGTGTCCTTGTCGCCGGTGACATGAGTGATCGGCAGGGTGCCGTCGGTGAGTCCGACGAGGAAGACGGCGTCCCATTCGAGGCCCTTCGCCGCATGCAGCGACGCGAGGGTGACGCCCTGGACCGTCGGTGGCTGGCGCGCCTCGGCACGGGCCGCGAGATCGCGCAACAGACCCTGCAGATCGAGATCGGGTTCGTGCTCGAGCAGTTCCTCGGTGAGCTGCACGAGCGCGACGAGCGACGCCCAGCGCTCGCGTGCCTGCGCACCCACCGGTTCGGTGTCGGTCAGGCCCAGCGGCACCAAGGTGGCCCGGACGAGGCTGCGCAGCCCGGCACCGCGACCGGCATCCTCCGGCAGGTCGTCGCGCGTACCCACCTGACGCAGGGCGTTGACCGCCTGCCGGACCTCCGCGCGGTTGAAGAAACCTTCACCGCCGCGCACCTGGTACGGGATACCCGCCTGCGTGAACGCCTGCTCGTAGGCCTCGGACTGGGCGTTGATGCGGTAGAGCACCGCGATCTCGGCCGCCGGGACCCCCTTGCCCATCAGCTTCGCGACGGCCTTGGCGACCGCCTGCGCTTCGGCGGGTTCGTCGTCGAACTCGGCGAAGGTGGGCTCCGGCCCGGACGGACGCTGACCGATGAGCTTGAGCCGGGTGCCGGCGATGCGGCCCCGCGCCGCACCGATCACGCGGTTGGCGAGGTCGACCACCTCCGGCGTGGAGCGGTAGTCGCGTTCGAGGCGCACGACCGTGGCGTCGGGGAACCGGCGGGAGAAGTCGAGCAGATGCTTCGGGGTGGCGCCCGTGAACGAGTAGATGGTCTGGTTGGCGTCGCCGACCACCGTGAGGTCGTCGCGCGCGCCGAGCCACGCGTCGAGCACGCGCTGCTGCAGCGGCGTGACGTCCTGGTACTCGTCGACGACGAAGCAGCGGTAGCGGTCGCGGAACTCCTCGGCCACCGCGAGGTTGTCCTCGAGGGCCGCGGCGGTGTGCAGCAGCAGGTCGTCGAAGTCGAGATACATCCCGTCGCCCGACCGGGTCTTGAGCTGCTCGTACGTCTCGTAGACACGCGCGACCCGCTCGGGATCGGCCGGTGGGGTGCGGTGGGCGCGGGCGGCCGCGGCGGGATAGTCCTCGGGCGCGACGAGCGTGCCCTTGGACCATTCGATCTCGGACAGCAGGTCGCGCACGGTGTCGGTGTCGGTCGGGAAGCCGCACCGGTGCGCCGCCTGCGAGACCGCCGCGAACTTGCGATCGAGCAGTTGCCAGGGTGTGTCGCCGACCACCTGCGGCCAGAAGTACCGCAGCTGCCGCAGCGCAGCGGCGTGGAAGGTGCGGGCCTGCACCTGCGTACCGACGCCACCGATGCCCAGGGCGCGTAGGCGGGAACGCATCTCCCCTGCCGCGCGGGCGGTGAAGGTGACGGCGAGGACTTGGCTCGCGGAGACGTGACCGGCCGAGACGAGATGGGCGATGCGGCGGGTGATCGTGCGGGTCTTGCCGGTACCGGCGCCGGCGAGTACACAGACCGGCCCGCGTGGGGCGAGCACCGCTGCTGCCTGCTCGGGGTCGAGACCGTCCACCACATCCGCACACATGGCCTCCATCATGACAGCGACCGCCGACAGCGCAGCCCACCGGCGAGATCACCCGGTGTGGTGAGGACCACAGCTCACCCCGTCGTGGAACATGTTCGGCGGCTGTGATGTTCTCGAAGACATGACGCCCACCGACGCACCCGCCCTCACCGTCTACTCCACCACCTGGTGCGGTTACTGCAGGCGGCTGAAGACCCAGCTCGACCAGAACGGCATCCCATACGCCGAGATCGACATCGAGTCGGATCCGGCCGCCGCGGAGTTCGTCGGCAGCGTCAACAACGGCAACCACGTGGTGCCCACCGTCAAGTTCGCCGACGGCAGCACCGCGACCAACCCGTCGCTCGCCGAGGTCCAGCGCGCTCTGGGTCTGTAGCTCCCGCTCTTCCGGTAAGGCCGGTCGCGTTCGTCGCGGCCGGCCTCTCCCGTGTCCGGGCCCGACTCGATCCTGCGCCCTCTACCGCAGTGCCCTCTCCCGCAGTGCCCTCTACCGCACGGCCTGCTACTCCTTGGCCCAGCCCTCGAGCATCCCGCGCGCAATGGAGATCGAACCGGGCAACAACAGCGGGGCGTCCTCGGCGGACGCCCAGTCGCCAGTCGCCAGCGCCGCACGGACCTCGTCACGAGTGAACCACCGCGCCTCGGTGATCTCCCCGTCGCGGAAGTCCAGCGCCTGCTCGGGATCGGCGATCGCCGCGAATCCGAGCATGAGCGATCGAGGGAACGGCCAGGGCTGACTGCCGAGATACCGCACGTCGCGCACCTCGATACCGACCTCTTCACGGATCTCCCGCACCACGCACGATTCGAGCGACTCACCGGCTTCGACGAAGCCTGCGAGAACGGAGAAGCGCCGCTCGGGCCACACCGGTTGCCGGGCGAGCAGCACCCGGTCGTGTCCGTCGTGTACGAGGCAGATGATCGCCGGGTCGGTGCGAGGGAACTCCTGGTGTCCGGTCTCGGTGCTGATCCGCGACCAGCCGGACATCGTCGGACGGGTGGGCGAGCCGTCGACCGCGCTGTAGCCGGCGTTGTCGTGCCAGTTCAGCAACGCGACCGCGCTGACCATCAGATCGGCGTCGGCATCGTCGAGACGCTCGCCGATGCGCCGCAGATCGGCCACCGTGCCCGTCTGCGCCAGGACGCGAGACGCCCAGACGTGGTGTCCGTCGCGGATACCCAGGAAGATCGCGCCCTCGACCGGTTCGGGACCGAGCTCGGACGCCTCACCGAGCACGAGCGCGTTGTCGGAGACACGGACCTGGTTGCGACGATCGACCCGCAGGAGTTTCGCACCGGCCCAGCCGGCGCGCAGGGCGTCCTCGTCCGAACGCAGTTCCTCCGCCCGGTCGACGACGGTACGTGAGAGCAGCGGGGTACCCGACAGAGCGAAACCGGTCACATCAGCACCCTAGCCACGCATGGCGCCCGGCGACGAACCCACCAGCCGGATGTAGAGCAGTTTGTCGTTCGCTTCGAGCGCCTCGACCTCGGGCGAACCGATCCGCCACATCCGCCCGTCGCGGACGACGGCGAGCACGATGTCCTTGAGATGCCGCGGGGATCCCCCGACCTCGCTGGGGTCGACATCGCGTTCGGTGATGGCGAACCCGGCTTCCGGGGTGAGCAGGTCCTCGATCATCTCGACAACGTTCGGCGTGGTCGTGGCGATGCCGAGCAGTCGCCCCGCCGTCTCCGACGAGATGACCACCGAGTCGGCACCGGACTGACGCAGCAGGTGGGTGTTCTCCGACTCGCGGATGGCGGCGACGATCTTCGCGCGCGGGGCGATCTCGCGGGCGCTGAGGGTCACGAGCACCGCGGTGTCGTCGCGGTTCGCGGCGACGATCACCGCCGACGCGTGCTGCACCCCGGCGAGCCGGAGCACATCGGACTTCGTCGCCGAACCCTGGACCGTCACGAGGCCCTGGCCGGCCGCGGACTCGAGAACCACCGGATCGGTGTCGACCACGACGATCTCGGACGGGGGTACCCCGTCGCCGAGCATCGCGTCGACTGCGGTACGGCCCTTGGTGCCGTAACCGATGACGACGGTGTGATTACGCACGCGGCGCCTCCAACGCTGGATCTTGAATGCTTGCCGGGAACTCTCGGTCAGTGCCGACAGAGTGGTACCGACGAGCACGATGAGGAAGAACACCCGGAGCGGGGTGATCAGCAAGATGTTGATCAGGCGCGCTTCGGGTGTGAACGGGGTGATGTCGCCGTAGCCGGTGGTCGAGAGCGAGACCGTGGCGTAGTAGACGCAGTCCAGCAGCGACAGTTCGTCGCCCTGGGCGTCGCGGTAGCCATCGCGATCGAGGTAGACCACGACGACCGCGAGGAACAGCGCCGCGAACGCGTAGCCGATGCGACGCGCGATCGCGAGTCCGGGACTCGTCTGTTCCTGGGGTACGCGCAGCACACCGACGAGCGCGAAGTCGGGGCGCTCGGTGAGCTGATCGGAGCGGCTGAACCGCGCACGCAACCTCCCGGGCATCGCGGTGTCCCACCTTCCTGCTGTCGGCCTCCACTGGTGGCCACCCTCGGTCGTCGCGGTACCGAACGAACTGCGCCCGGTACCGGATCGCAGCGTACCGCGGCGCGCTAGTGTGGCACGCATGTCCACGAAAGCGTCGCAGCGCTCTGCGATCCGGCTGGCAGGTCTACTTCTCGGCGTGGGGGTCCTGCACTTCGTGCGACCGGAACCGTTCGACGGCATGGTGCCCCGCGCCCTGCCGGGTGATGCCCGCACGTACACCTACGCCTCGGGGGTCGCGGAGATCGCCGTCGCCGGCGCGCTCGCCGTGCCCCGCACCCGGCGCCTCGGCGGTTCCCTGGCCGCGGCGCTGTTCCTGGCGGTCTTCCCCGCCAACGTGCAGATGGCCGTGACGTGGCTGCGCAGCCCGAAGCTCTCCCCCGCCGCCAAGGCGGTGTCGCTCGCCCGGCTTCCGCTGCAGGTCCCGCTCGTCACCGAGGCACTGAAGGTCCGCCGCACATCCTCCCGCTGAGCTGACCACACGCGGTGAGTGAGGTCACAGCGAGCGGGTATGCGTCGGTATGGACACCGCACGTGGTCTGAAGGTGGTCGTCGTCGGCGCGACCGGAAATCTGGGAACCGGGATCGTCGAGGCGCTCGGACGCGAACCCGACGTCGCCGAGATCGTCGGCGTCGCGCGACGACCGACGGAATGGACGTCCCCCAAGGCGACCTTCACGGTCGCCGACACCACCACCGACGACTTCCGCCCCATCGTGCGGGGCGCGGACGCGGTGATCCACCTGTCCTGGCTGTTCCAACCCACGCACCGCCCGGAGGTGACCTGGGAGAACAATGTGCTCGGCGCGATCTCTGTCTTCGAGGCGGCTGCCGCGGAGAAGGTTCCCGCGCTGATCTACTCGTCGTCGGTCGCGGCCTATTCGCCCGGACGCTCGACGGATCGCGTCACCGAGGACTGGCCCACACATGGGTGGCCGGGTGCCGCCTATCCCCGCGAGAAGTCGTATCTGGAACGTTTTCTCGACACCCTCGAACTGCGGGCGCCGGAGATGCGCATCGTACGGATGCGGCCCTACTTCCTCCTCAAGCGCGAATCGGCGACCTCACAGCGACGCCTGTTCGTCGGCCCCCTGCTCCCGGGAAACCTGCTGCGCAGCGGACTGCTCCCCGTGATGCCGCTGGTCGAGGATCTGCGTGCCCAGGTACTGCACACGAGCGACGTGGCCGACGCCTTCGTCCGTGCGACCGTCCGGCCCGTCCGCGGCGCGTTCAACCTCGCCACGGAACCGCCCGTGGACGGCGCGTTCCTGGCAGAGATGTTCTCCGCCAGGAAGATCCCCGTACCGCGTGCAGCACTCCGCAAGGCCGTGCGGGCGGCCTGGCACGCGCATCTCGTTCCGGCCTCCCCCGGCCTGCTCGACACCGTGTTGCAACTTCCATTGCTCGACAGCACGCGCGCCCGCACAGAACTGGGCTGGGAACCGCAGTATTCGCCGCCCGAGATCCTCGAGGAATTCCTGTCGGGACTGCGGGAGGGAGCCGGGATGCCCACCGCTCCCCGTGCACCCGATACCGCCGGACGCCGGGCACACGAAGTGGCCACCGGTATCGGGCAGCGCCCCTGAGGTTGCGTCACTCGCCGTCGGCACGCCCTCGCAGATTCCCCGCCTCGAGCACGAGGCGTTCGAGCATCGCCGCATTCGGCAGTTCCTCGGGCGCGACGGTGCGTCCGGTGCGGACGTAGTGGAAGGCCGCTCGGACCTTGTGCAGCGGCAGTTCGGCCGGTCGGCCGGTGAGCCGCTCGGTCCGCGCTGCCATCAACTGGGCCCAGGCGAGCCGGTAGGCGGCGAGCTGCACACCCACCGCGGCGAGCTTCTCGCCTTCCGGTTCGGCGCCGGTCTTCCAGTCGATGACCGTCCAACCGCCGTCCGGATCCTCGAAGACGGCGTCGATACGTCCGCGGATCACGGTGCCGCCCAGGGCCGTTTCGAACGGCACCTCGACCTCGACGGGGTTGCGCGACGCCCACTTCGACCGCAGGAATGCCTCCTGGAGCCGGTCGAAGTGCGAATCGTCGCCGTCCTCGTCGTCGGCACCGGGAAGCTCGTCGAGGTCGAGCAGGCGCGTCGCGCCGAATCTGCGCTCGAGCCACGCGTGGAAGGCAGTGCCGCGACGCGCGAGCGGATTGGGCCGGAACGGCAACGGACGACGCAGACGCGCGGCGAGGGCGTCGGGATCGGTGGCGAGATCGACGAGTTGGCTGACTGACAGCTGTGCGGGCAGCACCACCTCGGCGCTCTGCTCGGCGCGCTGTTCGCGTTCGGCCAGGAGCGCATCGACGTCGGTGGCCCACTCGTCGGGATCGTCGTCGTATTCGGTCGGGAGGTCGGTCCGGTCGAACTCGGCGAGGACCAGTGCCGCGCCGCGTTCGACCTCGGTGCGCCGGGCACCGAGCGGGTCGCGCGGCCACAGTGCGCTGCGCGGTGAGGCCGTGAGCGGGTTCTCCTCCTCCGGTTCGGGTTCCGGAGCCCAGTGGTCGATCGCACCGAGTTCGGGCCGGGCCGTGACGATCTCGTGCAGTTCCTCGAGGAACTGCGAGGGTCCCTTCGGTTCGGATCCGGTGTCTGCCCAGTGGTGGGCGGAGACGAACAGTGTTCGTTCGGTGCGGGTGAGAGCGACGTAGAACAGCCGACGGTCCTCGTCGAGCTTGCGGCGCTTGAGCGCGTCCTTGTGGGAGTCGATGGCCCGCTCGAGCATCTTGCGATCGGAGAGGTCGTCGAGCTCGAGCACGGGCACACCGTCGGTGCTGCCCGGATCGTCGGCGGGTAGCACCCGGTCGCCCCGCAAGTGCGGGGGAAGTTCGGTCGTCGAACCGAGCCAGGTCGCGGCGGCGGTGGAGGATGGGAAGACCCCGGCAGCGACATGTGGGACGGCGACGACCTCCCATTCGAGGCCTTTCGCGGAGTGGACGGTGAGGACCTGCACGCGGTCGGGGTCGACTTCCACCTCACCGGGCGCGAGCCCCTGCTCGATCTCCTCCGCCGCCGCGAGATAGGACAGCAAACCGGGCAGGGTCGCGTTGGTCCGCCCCGCGTAGGACGCGACGACCGAGGCGAAGGCGTCGAGATGCTCGCGGCCGGCGACACCGCGTCGGCGGCCCACGCGGGCCTCGGTCTCGATGCCGATACCGAGCACACGCTCGACCTCGGCGACGAGTTCGGTGAGCGGCTGGCCGAGCCGCTCGCGCAGGGAGGTCAGCTCGCGACCGAGCGCGACGATGCGCGCGTAGCCGAACTTCGAATAGCGGCTGCTGTCGCCGGGATCGGAGATCGCATCAGCGAGACCGGCCTGGTCGGCATATTCACCGGGCAGCGCCGAATCGAGGGCGTCCTCGAGCGCGTCGGGATCGGTCACCGCCCCGGCGACACCCCAGCGTCCCGCGATGGCCAGTTCCTGGGCGCGCTCCCACAGTGCCTTCAGGTCGGCGGCACCGAGCTGCCAGCGGGCGCCGGTGAGCACCCGCACAGCTGCGCTCCCGGCCAGCGGATCCGCCGCCAGGCGCAGCATCGCGAGCACGTCGGCGACTTCGGGCGTGTGCAGCAACCCGCCGATGCCGACGACCTCGACCGGAAGGTCGCGGGCGCGCAGCGCCTCGGCGATCGGAGCGGCGTCGGCGTTGCGTCGGACGAGGACCGCAGCGGTCGGCGGTGTGCGTCCGGCCTCGCGGGCGGCGGCGTACTCGTCGGCGATCCGGTCGGCGACCCAGTCGCGTTCCACCGCGACGTCGGAGTGCAACGCGAGGCGGACGTCGCCGGCGGCCGCGTCGGGGCGGGGACGCAACCGGCTGACCGACACCCCGCGATCGCGCAGAGGTTCGGACGAGACGTTCGCCAGTTCGAGGGCCTGCGGCGGATTGCGCCAGCTGGTGAGCAGTTCGCGGGTGGGTGCCGGCTCGCCGTCGGCCGCCGGGAAGTCGGTCGCGAACCGCGGCAGGTTGGCGGCCGACGCGCCGCGCCAGCCGTAGATGGACTGCATGGGATCGCCGACCGCGGTGACCGCGAGACCGGGATCGGCGCCACCGCCGAACAGGGCGGCGAGTAACACGCGCTGGGCGTGCCCGGTGTCCTGGTACTCGTCGAGCAGCACAGCCCGGAATCGTTCCCGCTCCCCGGCTCCCACCTCGCGGTGATCGCGGGCGACCCGCGCGGCGAGCGACATCTGGCTCCCGAAGTCGAGAGCACCTTCGCGACGCAGTGTCTCGGACAGCCGTTCGACGAGCGGAAGCAACTGCAACCGCGCGTGCTGGGTCTCGAGGTAGCCGAGCAGCGTCTTCGACGGTGCTCCGCGCTGCCCCGGGCCGGGCGGGAGGGTATGCACCAGCTGTTCGAGTTCGACGTGGGCGTCGCGCAGCAGATCCGGCTCGACGAGGTGCTCGGAGAGCTGGCCGGACAGGGCGAGAACGGCCTCGGTCACCGATGCGGGATTGCGGTCGGTGTCGAGTTCGCCGTCCCACGAGCTGACCACGCGGTGCGCGACCTGCCACAGCTCGGTCTCGGACAGCAGCGTCGCCGACGGTTCGATGGGCAGCAGCAGACCGTGCTCGGTGAGCAGACGACCGGCGTATGCGTGGTATGTGCTCACCTCGGGTTCGCTGCCGAGGATCCGTGCGCGCAACCCGCCGCTCGGATCGAGGTCGCGCAGGAGCGCCGATCCGGCGAGCTTGGCCAGGCGCGCCCGGATGCGGGCCGTGAGCTGCTGCGCGGCCTTACGCGTGAAGGTCAGGCCCAGCACCTGCTCGGGTTCGACGAGACCGTTGGCGACGAGCCACACCACCCGCGCGGCCATCGTCTCGGTCTTGCCGGCACCGGCCCCGGCGACGACCAGCATCGGGCCGGGCGGGGCCTCGATGACGGCGGCCTGCTCGGTCGTCGGCGGCAACTGTCCCAGTGCCTCCGCCAGGCGCTTCGCGCTCACCCGTGGTGCACTCATTCCCCTGTCACCTGTCTGCCTTCGTCGTGTGCCGGGCAGCTCGACAGCACCGGGCAGTGCCGGCACCCGTCGTTGACCCTCGCAACGAAGCGGGGGCCGCGGGTCGCGGCCGCCGCGTCGTGGATGATCTCCCGCCACTGCGCGAGACCGTCCTCGTCGAGGGGCAGCTGCACGCGCTGCGTCGCGCCTTCCTTGTTGTGCGGCTTCGCCACGAAGACCAGGCGCGCGCCACCGGGCTCCGATGCCGGTTCGCCCTCGATCGCGCCGGCCGCCGCGGCCACCTGGTAGGCGGCGAGCTGGGCATGATCGCGCGCGGCGTCCTTCGACACCGGGTTCTTCGCGGTCTTGACGTCGATGACGACCGGGCGGCCCTCGGCGTCGCGTTCGAGCCGGTCGATGCGACCACGGAGCCGCACGCGGGGCTTGTCGTCGGAATCGGGTTCGAGGATGCCGTCGACCTTGATCTCGACGCCGATCTCGGTGAGCTCTCCGCGTGTGCCCTGCAGCCACGTCGAGAAGGTGTCGAGCATGCGGCGGGTGCGTTCGAGCTCGCGGCGGGCATACCATTCGGCACCCAGATCGACCGAGTCCCATGCCTTCTCGAGGGCCTGGTCGATGCGGTCGGGAGGGATCCGCCCGGCGAGCGCCTGGACGAGGGTATGTACCAGCGTGCCGGTGACGGCATGGCTGTTCTCGCCGTCGGAACCGCCGTGGCGCTCGAACATCCACCGCAGCGGACACGTCGTGAGCTGTTCGACCGTGGACGGCGACAATCGCACCGCGTCGTCGTCGGGATCCCACAGCGGGTCGGCGGTGCTGGGATCGGCCGTGCCGTACCAGTCGTCGGGGTGGGCGCCGCGCACCCCGGCGAGCGCGAGCCGCGCGAGTTGCTGGGCGGCTCGCTGCTGTCGTTCGGGTTCGGTCTCGGCGATCTCGGGATCGCAGACCACGCTGCGCAGTTCGGCGACGAGGGCGGGCAGGGCCAGCACGCGGGTGCGGACCTCGTCGGGCACCGGTTCGGCCAGGAGGTCGTCGGGCGCGTCGAGGTCGTCGGTGCCGACACCGCGCAGTTCGTCGACGAAACGGGACCGGACCAGTTCGCTGTCGCCGCTCACCGAATCGACGGCGGTCACCAGAAGGTGGGTGCGGGCGCGACTGCACGCCACCAGGAACAGGCGCCGCTCCTCGGCGAGCAGCGGTGCGGTGCGGGAGAGCCGCGCACCGGCCTCGTCGCCGCCGTCGGCACCGGAGACCGCGTCGATCAGGGCCTCGATGCCGAGCAGGGTGCCGCGGGCGCGCAGGCTCGGCCACAGCCCTTCCTGGACACCGGCGACCACCACGACGTCCCATTCGCGACCGGCGGCGGAGTGCGCGCTGACGACCGTGACCGCTTCGGATTCGGCGGCGACACGGGTGCGAGCCGTCGCAGGGATCTCCTGCTCGGTGAGATAGTCGACGAACCCGGCGATGTGTGCGCGGGGCAGACGGTCGACGTAGTCGGCGGCGGCGTCGAACAGAGCGACGACGCCGTCGAGATCGCGGTCGGCCTGCGCCCCGATCGGCCCACCCCAGGCCGACGCGGCGGCCCATCGCCGTTCGAGTCCGGTGGCCTGCCATGCCTCCCACAGCACGTCCTCGAGACCGCCCCCGCGCAGCGCCGCCGAGCGGGCCTTGCGCAGCACACCGAGCACCTTCCTCAGCGGTGCGGCCTCGACGTCGGTCAGCCCGCGGATCAGATGCGAGTTCCCGGCGGTGTCGTCGCCCTCGGTGAGCAGGATGCGCAGCAGTTCGGCGGAGTCGCGGTCGTTGCCCGATGCTAGCTCGACCCGCCGCAGACCACGCCGCAGTCTCCGCAGCGCGACCGGTTCGGCACCGCCGATGGGCCCGGACAGCAGGGCAAGTGCTTCGTCCCCGCCGAAGCCACTGTCGGATACCGCGCGCAGCACGAGCAGCAGTCCCGCGACGCTGTGCTGGCGGGCCAGCGGGAGTTCGGAGGCGGCGGTCGTCATCGGGACGCCCGCCGCGAGCAGCGCGCGACGCAGCGGCGCGAGTACCCGCGGCACGGACCGGACAACGATCGCCATGCGCGACCACGGCACACCGTCGACGAGATGGGACCGGCGCAGGGTGTCGGCGACCAGTGCCGCCTCCTTGGCCTGCGACGAGCACACCGCCACGCGGACCTGCCCCGGATCGCCCTCCTCGACGCGGTGCCCGGCCATACCCCGGTGCGGCGGCAGGCCCGGCAGTCTGCGGGTGATCCCGTCGGCGAGGGACGCCACCTCGGGAGCGGCACGATGGTTGACACCCAACACGATGCGGCGCGATCCGTCGGCCTCGCCGAGGCTCTCGAGGAAGGAGGTGTCGGCGCCGCGGAAGCCGAAGACGGCCTGATCGGGGTCGCCGGCGATCGTGCTCGTGCGGGTGCCGGTACCGATCACGCGGACCAGGTCGGCGGCCTGCGGATCGAGATGCTGGGCGTCGTCGACGAGCAGGTGGCGGATGCGGCCGCGCTCGGCGGCCAGCAGATCGGGATCGGTCGCGAACGCCGCGAGCGCCGCGCCGACGAGTTCGGCCGCGTCGAGTGCCGGAGCGGTGGCCTCCGGAGCTTCGAGACCGACGGCACCGCGAAGCAGCATCACCTGCTCGTAGCGCTCCGCGAAACGCCCGGCCGCGACCCATTCGGGCCGATTGCGGCGCTCCCCGAGCGCGACCAGATCCTCCGGGCCGAGACCGCGCTCGTTGGCGCGCAACATCAGGTCGCGCAGTTCGACGGCGAAGCCCGTCATGCCCAGTGCCGGACGCAACCGCTCGGGCCACATCCCGGCGCCGTCATCGATGTCGCCGCGCAGCAGTTCGCGCAGCACGGCGTCCTGTTCGGCGCCGGTGATCAGACGGGGCGGCGGATTGCCGTGCGCCGAGGCCTGCAACCGCAGCACCGCGAAGGCGTAGGAGTGGACGGTACGGACGAGCGGCTCGCGGGTGGCGCGGGGCACTGCGCCGTCGCCGAGCGCGATCAGACCGGCCGTGATCGCCTCGCGCACGGCGGTGGCGGCCCGCCGCGAATGCGTGAGGATGAGCACCGACTCGGGATCGGCGCCGGAGGCGATGCGGTGGACCGCGAGGTCGACCAGCAGGGACGTCTTGCCCGTGCCGGGACCGCCGAGGACCTGCCACGGCCGCCAGCGGAGGGAGGGCGGGGCGTCGTCGAACAGCACGCGCACGTCGTCGGGCCACTCGCGGGCCACCGGCGCCTCGGCGGGCCTGCGCACGAGGCGCGCGGCCGGGCGGCGGACGCGATCGGGGATCTGCGGTTCGGACATGCGCGAGACGGTGGCGGGCAGGTCGGTGACCTGCGCCCGTGGTGGGTGCAGGTCGGGGATGCCGGTATCGACGTCGAGCATGACCCCATCCCACCAGACGGGTACGACAGCGTCCGTGGCACACCGCGGAGTCACGACTGGGATAGTGGTCGGCGTGAGTGCCACGGATCTTCTGCACACCCATCTGTTCGGCCCCGTCGACGGACCGGAGGTCCTCGCCCTGCACGGACTCACCGGTCACGGCCGACGCTGGCGGAACCTCGCCGAACGACACCTGCCCCACCTGCGGTTCGTCGCTCCGGACCTCCGGGGTCACGGCCGGTCGCCGTGGACTCCCCCGTGGTCGTGCGAGGCGCACATCGCCGACCTGAAGGCCGTGCTGGACGCACACACCACCGGTCCCGTCACCGTGGTGGGCCACTCCTTCGGTGGTGCCCTCGCGCTGCATCTCGCCGCCGCGGTGCCCGACAGGGTGCGGGCGCTGGTACTCCTCGATCCGGCGATCGGCCTCCCGGCCGACCGGATGCTCGAGATCGCCGACCTCACCCTCCACAACCCCGACTACACGGACGAGGCGGAGGCGCGGGCCGAGAAGGTCCACGGCGACTGGGGCGAGGTGGCCCCCGAGTTGCTCGACGAGGAGATCGCCGAGCACCTCGTCGAACTCGACTCGGGGCGTGTCAACTGGCGGATCTGCGTACCTGCGCTGGTGACCTCGTGGGGCGAGCTGGCCCGCGGACCCGTCCTGCCGCCGGCCGGTATCCCGACGATCTTCGTGCAGGCCGGGAAGGTGCAACCCCCGTACACCACGTCAAATTTCCGTCGCGACCTGGCGGAACGACTCGGCGACGACCTGACCCTGCTCGAATTCGACTGCGACCACATGATCGACCAGGCGCGTCCCGCCGAGACCGCCGAACTCGTGGCCCGGATGGTGTAGCCGGTGGTCACCACGGACGAGCAGATCGAGCGGGTCCGCGAACTCGTGGCCTCCGTGCCCGCAGGCCGGGTCGCGACCTACGGCGACATCGCCGGTGCCGCGGGCCTGTCGAGTGCACGCACCGTCGGATGGATCATGCGGACCGATTCCGCCGACCTGCCGTGGCACCGCGTGGTCCCGGCGTCCGGGCGACCGGCCTCGCACCTCGCGCGCCGGCAACTCGCGCGTCTCGAACTCGAGGGCGTCCCGATCTCCGGCGACCGGATCGATCTCACCCGTGCTCGACACCGGTTCCCGCCGGGCTCAGGCGAGCACGGCGGCGAGCCACGCGCAGACGACGAGTAGGTCCGGTCCCCGCGCCCACTGCCGGAGCAGATCGACCGGAATCTGCCCGACGGCCGTCTCGAGGATCAGACCGTCGTACCCGATCGGAGGTCGCGTGCGCATCCGATAGGCGGCCGCGCACCCACCGACGATGACGATCACGACGCCCGCCACCGACGCACTCCCGGCGAATCCCGTCACGGCACCGGCGACGACCGCGGCCGACCCCGGGACGGCCGAGAGTGCGCGACGCAGATACGTGTCGCTCGTACCGAGCAGGACGGCGAAATCGGGATCGCGGCTCACGTCGCGCAGACCCGCACCGAAGATCGTCGCCACGGTGAAGACGGCGACGAGCTGCACCACGACAGCGGCGGGCGGCGATACGACCGACATCAGCACCACGACACCGAGCAGCGCCACGCACGCGACGAGCACGGGTGTGGGCCTACGGACATGGCGGAGCAGATCGGAACGGACGAGTGCCGCGATCCGGCGGCGCGGCAGGGCCCGCGAGCGGCGGGATCCGATGCGCAACCAGGCCTTCCGTTCGACCACGCCTGTCAGCAGCGAAGGATCGAGTGCCGTGAACGACGCCGACACACCGACCGCGGTGTCCGATCCCACCCTCCACTCCGGTGCAGCGATCCTGTCGCATCGACGCAACGCCGAGACCGCCGGTGCCGCAACGGCGATCCACGCCCCCACCACGAACAACGGTCCCGGCGGTGGCACCGCGACGCCGACGGCGGCGACCGTCACCACGCCCGGAACGGCGACGAGGCACAGCCCGACCACGACCCGCACGACCGCGGGCACGAGTACCCGGCACTGCACGAGCATCGGAAGGGCGACGGCACCGACACCGAGAGCGGCAGCGAGACATGTGAACGCGACGCGCCCCTCCGGGGTGGTCACGAACGTCGCGAACCGTCCCGCGAGAGCACCCGCGATTGCACCGCAGATCAGGAGCGCCGCGACTCTCGGGCGGAGTGCCGCACCGCGATCCACCGGTGTGGACAGCAGCCAGAACTCCGTCTCGGTACCGCACGTCACCGGACCTGCGGCCCGGGTGGACGCCGTCCCCGCAGCGACCGCGATCGCGACGACGGCCCATCCCCACGCCGAGGTGCACCCCGAATCGCGCACGATCGGGTCCCCGCACGCGAAGGTCGTCGCCGGAAGGGAGAACAACCACCACGCCAGTCCCCCGCCGACATACAAGCCGAGGACGACCAGCACAGCGAGGGCCGGACGATCCACCAGCGGCGCGCGCCGGCGCTCGAAGGCGTGACGGAGCGCGCGGAGGTCGCGCGCGCTGGGGACGGTTCCGGTCAGCTCCATCGGTCCGCCTCCACCACCTGGTCGGCGACCGCGTCCACCAGCGCGACATCGTGCGAGACCATCAGCACGGTGCCGCCCGCGCGCTTCTCGGCTTCCAGTGTGGACGCCAACCACCGGCGACCGGCGTCGTCGAGATGCTGTTCGGGTTCGTCGAGGACGAGCAACCGCCGGGGCCGTACCAGCGCGGAGGCCAGCGCGAGCCGGCGGCGTTGCCCGCTCGAGAAGGTCAGCGGCAGTCGATCGGCCGACGCGGCGAGACCGACCGTCTCGAGGACCTGTGTCGCCGCGTCGAACGGGTCGGTCACGCCGTGACCGCTGGCGACGAGTTGCAGGTGTTCGTGCGCGGTGAGATGCGCGAATGTCGCCACGTCGCCGAGGACTGCGGCGACCTGCCGTCGCAGCGTCGGCGAGCTCTCGTCGACGGGGACGCCGTGGATCTCGACAACGCCCTCGTCGAGTCGGTCGACGCCGACGACGCATCCGAGCAGGGTGGACTTGCCGGTGCCGTTCGCGCCGATCACGGCGCAACATCGGCCGGGGGCGACGTCGACGTTCACCCCGGTGAAGACGGTCAGGTCACCGAACGAGCGGTGGGCGTTGCGGACGGACACGGCGGGTGTGCCGTGCGGATAGGGATCGAACATGGAAAATCTCCCGGTGTTCCTCGTCGGACGGAGTGTCGAGGGCGAGGACGGAACCGGGTGAGCGCGGACGTGGCCGTCCGGCGGTGTCGGGGTGGGAGTGGCGGCGGAACCCGCCGCGCAGACGTCGTTCCTCGGAGGTCGGGCCCCGGATGCTGCGACCGAAGGCGAACAGCGGATCCTCCGCGGCGCCGACGAACGCGAGTGCTGCGACGACCACCACCAGCAGGCCGAGGAGCAATCCGGCGGTGTCGCCGGTGGAGACCGCGGTGACCGGAACGACCGCGGCGACGAGCCAGGACATGAGGACGACGAACACCGCCGCGCCGTTCCGCCAGCCGAAGAACATACCCGGCAGTCTATCCGCGACACGGTAGTGCGATCGGTGCCGAACACGGCAGTGCGATCGGTGCCGAACACGGCAGTGCGATCGGTGCCGGACACGGCGAGTACAGACGATCACGAGCGCGGCGGATGAGGCAGCATGAAGACATGAGCACGCTCACCCACGTCGAAGCCGTGATCGTCGCGGGAGGCCGCGCGACCCGCATGGGAGGCGTCGACAAGCCCGCTCTGACCGTCGGCGGCCGCAGGATGCTCGACACCGCCCTGGGCGCGGTCGAGGGGTGCGCGCGGGTGACGGTGGTGGGTCCGCACCGCGACGATCTCGACCTCCACGTGCTGCAGATCCAGGAGACACCGCCCGGCGCGGGTCCGGTCGCGGCGCTGGCAGCGGCGGATCCGGTCGCCGATCTCGTGGTCACTCTCGCCGCCGACCTTCCGTTCGTCACACCGACGACGGTTGCGGCCCTGCTGGAGGCCCTGAACGAGGATGCGACGGCCGAGGCCGCCTTCGCGGTGGACGACACCGGCCGGGTGCAGTTCCTGCTCGCCGCGTGGCGGACACCGGCGCTGGCCGCGCGTCTGGACTCTCTCGGTGGAGACGTCGCGAACCGGCCCATGAAGGCGTTGTTGCCCGAGCGGTACGTCACCGTCTCGGTGTCCGAGGCGACCGACTGCGACACCCCTGCCGATCTGGAGGCGGCGCGCGCCGAATCCGCGACCGCCCGTGTGGCCGCCGATCCGGACCGGGCGCGGAGAATCCTACGGGAAGCGTTGTCGCCGTTGCCTTCCCGCACCGTTCCGGTCGAGGAGGCGCGGGGCGCCACATTGGCGGCTCCGCTCGTCGCGGTGGAGGCGTTGCCTCGCGTCCGCACCTCGGCGATGGACGGTTACGTGGTGGCGGGCGACGGACCGTGGTTGTTGCGCAACGAGATCCGCTACGCGGGCGACGGAGGCTCGCTCACGCTCGGCGACGGGGAAGCGGCCCGGATTGCGACGGGCGCCCACCTGCCGGCCGGCGCGACCGCCGTCGTGCGCGACGAGTTCGTCCGCATGGAAGGCGGTCTCGTCAGTCGACTGCCCGATGCGCCCGTGCGCGACGACGCGCGGCGCCGCGGGGAGGACTGGGAGTCGGGGACGGTCCTCGCCGAGGCCGGCACCGCCGTGAGCCCGGCGGTCGCCTCCGCGGCCGCCAGCGGTGAGGTCACCGAACTCCGGGTGCGAGGTCCTCTACGGGTGCATATAGTGCTCACCGGCGACGAGATCCGACGCACCGGCCCTCTGCGCGAGGGGCAGACGCGCGACTCGCTGGGTCCGGTACTCCCGGACTTCGTCCGCTGGTGCGGCGCCACGGTGGTCGGTGAAGGGCATCTCCGCGACACCGCCGACGGATTCGATGCGTTGTTCACGGGCACCGATGCCGATGCGATCGTCATCGTGGGCGCGACGGGCGGTGGCGCCGCCGATCAGTTGCGCGGTGCGCTGGCGCGGGCCGGCGCGCAGGTGGTCGTCGAACGGGTGCGGTGCAAGCCCGGCGGATCACAGGTCGCGGCGACGCTGCCGGACGGCCGTGCCGCGCTGGGACTGCCCGGGAATCCGGTGGCGGCGGTGTCGACGCTGCTGGTGCTGCTGCCTGCGATCGTCGACGGCCGCACCCTCCGCACACCGGCGACTCCTGTGACCGCTCCGCTGGCGAACGCCTCGGAGGTCGTCGGCGACATCACGCGGTTGCTCCCCGCCCGCCAGGACGTGCAGGGACGATGGTTGTGCGACAACACGATTCGTACCGCGCATCTCGCCGGCCTCATCGGGCGCAGCGCGATCGCCGTGGTGCCACCGGGAGCGGTGGACGGCGACCGCGTCGAATTGCTGCCGCTCCCCCGCTGATTCAGGCGCGGTGGCGAGCCGCTCCCACGGGAGCGAGGCGCAACGCGTCGACCGCGGAGCGGTAGCGCCGGGCCACGAGGTCGACGACGGGTTCGGCGACACCGATCGGCGCAGCGACGCCGTCGGCGCCGACCTCCGCCAGGCGGTGGTGGAACAGACCGTCGGCGAGAAGATACGACGCGACGAACACCCGGTGTGCGCCGCCGGCGCGGACCTCGTCCACGACGGTCGCGACCCGCGGTTCTCCGGTGGCGATCCATCCGACGCGCACCGGGGTCTGCACGAGCGACGAGACCATGCGGGCCGTCACGTGGACGTCGTGGCGGGCGCGAGGGTCGGACGAGCCGGCGGCCGCGAGAACGACGTCGTCGCCCTCGACCCAGCCGGCCTGCCGCAACCGCTCGACGAGGACACGGGCGAGAGCAGGATCGGGACCGAGCGCGGGGGTGATCGTCACCGCGTCGTTCCCGCCGGCCGCGACCTCGCGCGGAACGTCGGTGTGCACGTGATAGCCGGAGGCGAGGAAGGCGGGGACGAGCACGGTCGGACGGCCGGTGTCGCGCAGGACCTCCGAGGGCGACGGTCCGAGGACGTCGACGAAGGCGACACGGGTGGGGCCGACGCGGGAGGAGACGGCATCGGCGAGCGCCGCGATCATGTCGACACCGCGCGGATTGCGGGTGCCGTGCGCAACGAGCAGGAGCGCCGGGTCGGCGTGTGTACCGGTCATGGATGCATTCCTTCCGGGTCGACGGCGAGGCGGTAGCCGCGCTTGACGACGGTCTGCACGATCGCCGGTGCGCCGAGAGCCGAGCGCACCCGGGCGACCGCGGTTTCGACGGCGTGAGTGTCGCCGCCACCGCCGGGCAGGGCCGCGAGGAGTTCCTCGCGGGAGACGACGAGACCGGCGCGCGCGACGAGTGTGCGCATCAGGGCCATCCCGGTAGGGGGAAGGCACCGCACGGTGCCGTCGACGATCACGCAGCGCCCTCGCGGACTGAGTACGTGACCGCCGGCCTCGATGCGCACAGCCCGCCGGGGCAGTTCCTCGGCGATGTGCCGGGCCAGCGAACCCAGCCGGGATCGGGTGGGCATGCTGACGGGTACGTCGAGTTCGGTGAGCGGTGCCGCGGTGACGGGACCGACGCACACCGCGGTGACGCCGGTCCGCAGCGACCGGAGCATCGGCTCGAGCCAGCCGGTCTCCTTGGCCCGCATGAGCATCGACGCGACGGCCGGTGCACTGGTGAAGCTCACGGCGTCGAGTCCGCGTTCGACGATCTGCTCGATCATCCGGTCGAGCGCGGTGAGATCCTCGGGGGCCGTCCATCGGTAGACCGGGACGGGCACGACGTCGGCGCCCGCAGCGCGCAGCGCATCGCACATGTCGGTCCCAGGCTCCCATTCGGTGCGCTCGCCGTGCAACTGCACCGCGATGCGGCGGCCGGCGACCCCCTCCTTCAGCAGAAGTTCGAGCACCTCGGCGGACGATTCCGAGGAAGGAGACCACTCCTCGCGGAGTTCGGCGGCCCGGATCGCGCCCGTGACCTTCGGGCCACGGGCGAGGATCCGGCTCGAGCCGAGCGCCTGCGCGAGGTCGTCGGCGAATCCCCAGCCCTCCGCTGCACCCATCCACCCGCGGAATCCGATCGCCGTGGTGGCGATCGTGATGTCCGGGGGCTGCGCGACGATGCAGCGGGTGACGCGCTCGAGCTCGTCGTCGTCGGACAGCGGAATGATGCGGATGGCGGGGGCGTGCACGACCTCGGCCCCACGCCTGGTGAGGAGCGTGGCGAACTCGTCGGCACGCCGAGCTGCCGTCACGCCGATGGTGAATCCCCGCAACGGCACGTTGTCGTCGCTCACGAACCCTCTCCGGTCGGCCCCTCGTGCCGCTGGTCACGGGGGACGAGGCTGTGGATCTGGACGACTCCCGCCCATACGCGCACCTCGTAGACGGGCAGACGCACCGACGGATCGTCGAGGTACCGGCCGTCGTCGAGGGAGAAGACCTGCTTGAGCAGCGGCGACGCCACGGTGGGCTCTCCGCCCCGGTCGCCCACGATACCGCGGGACATCACCGCGGCGCGGCCGAACGGATCGAAGTTGCTTACTGCGCGCAGCGTTCCGTCGTCGAGCAGGAACAGGGCCACCTGCTCGCCGCCGCGCAGCAGCACGGCCACGCCGCGGCCCGGAATGAGATGGCTGAGCGGACAGGCCGAGGTCCATTCCAGTCGCCCGTCGAACACGCTGTCGCGCGTCGATCCCCCTACGGTGTGCGTCTCGATGACGGTCATCGCTGTCCTCCTTGAAACTGCTGTCCTGAAGTGTGGGTGCCGGGTGTTTCGAGCGCGTTACCCGCTCGTTCCCTCGGGGTAAGCGGTCGTCACGCCCCGGTTCCGGGTCCGATGCCCGGCATACCCACGAGGACGGGGACCTTGCGGGGGCCGCTGTCGTCGAAGCGGACCGTGGGGTCGGGCTGCTCGGGCGCGTTGACGAACGAGACGAACCGCGCCAGCTTCTCCGGATCCTCGAGGACACCGGCCCACTCGTCCTTGTAGCCCTCGACATGCTTGGCCATCGCGGCCTCGAGATCGTCGGCGATGCCGAGGACATCGTCGCACACGACCTCCTCGAGGTGCGCGAGACCGCCCTCGAGTGCGTCGAGCCACGGCGCGGTGCGCTGGAGCCGGTCGGCGGTGCGGATGTAGAACATCAGGAACCGGTCGATGTAGCGGACGAGGGTCTCGTCGTCGAGACCACCGGCGAGGAGCTGTGCGTGCTTGGGCGACTGGCCGCCGTTGCCGCACACGTACAGGTTCCAGCCGTTCTCCGTCGCGATGACACCGACGTCCTTGCCGCGTGCCTCGGCGCATTCACGGGCGCAACCCGACACACCCATCTTGAGCTTGTGGGGCGATCGCAGTCCGCGGTAACGCAATTCGAGGGCGACGGCCATCCCGACCGAGTCCTGCACGCCGTAGCGGCACCAGGTGGAGCCGACACAGCTCTTGACGGTGCGCAGCGACTTGCCGTACGCCTGGCCGGATTCCATGCCGGCGTCGACGAGACGCTTCCAGATCTGCGGGAGCTGTTCGACGCGGGCACCGAACAGGTCGACGCGCTGACCGCCGGTCATCTTCACGTAGAGACCGAAATCGCGTGCCACCTCACCGATCACGATGAGCTGCTCGGGGGTGCACTCGCCACCGGGCATGCGCGGCACTACCGAGTAGGTGCCGTTCTTCTGGATGTTGGCGAGGAAGTGGTCGTTCGTGTCCTGCAGACCTGCCTGCTTCGGGTGCAGGATGTGGTCGGAGTCGGTGGACGCGAGGATCGAGGCGACCACCGGCTTGCAGATGTCGCAGCCGTGTCCGGTTCCGTACTGCGCGATGAGCACGGAGAAGGTGCGGATGCCGGTGGCCTGGACGATCTCGAACAGTTCGGCGCGCGACTGCTCGAAGTGCTCGCACAGGGCCTTCGACATCTGCACACCCGACTGGGCGAGCAGTTGCTTGATGCTCGGGAGGCAGCCGCCGCAGGTGGTGCCCGCACTCGTGCACGACTTGATCTGCGCGATGTCGCAGGCGCCCTCGGAGATCGCGCCGCAGATCGCGCCCTTGGTGACACCGTTGCACGAGCACACCTCGGCGTCGTCGGGCAGCGCGCCGGCGCCCGGCTTCTCCCCCACCGGGGAGATCAGCGTGGCCGGATCACCCGGCAGTTCGCGGCCCACCAGCGGTCGCAGCGTGCCGTAGGCGGAGGCGTCGCCGACGAGGATGCCACCGAGCAGGGTCTTCGCGTCGTCGGAGACGACGAGCTTGGCGTAGGTGCCCTTCGCGGAGTCGGACAGCACGACCTCGAGGGCGCCGGGCGTCGTCGCGTGGGCATCGCCGAAGCTCGCGACATCCACGCCGAGCAGTTTGAGCTTCGTCGACAGGTCGGCGCCGGGGAACTCGGCGGTGCCGCCGACGAGCCGGTCGGCGACGACCTCGGCGGTGCTGTAGCCGGGGGCGACGAGTCCGTAGCAGGTGCCCTCGACGGCCGCGCATTCACCGATCGCGTAGACGGCCTCGTCCGAGATGCTCCGACAGGTGCGGTCGGTGAGCACACCACCGCGGCCGCCGAGTTCGAGTCCGGCCTCGCGGGCGAGTTCGTCCTGGGGACGGATGCCGGCGGAGAAGATCACGAGCCCGGCCTCGAGGACGGAGCCGTCGGACAGGGTCACCTGGAGCGCCTCAGGTCCGGCCTCGATCTTCTCGGTGCCCACACCGGTGTGGGTGACGAGGCCGAGGTCGGTGACGAGACGGTCGAGGACACGGCCGCCGCCCTCGTCGACCTGGGCGGGCATGAGCCGGTTGTTGTACTCGACGACGTGCGGGGTCACGCCCAGCAGGCGCAGCGCGTTGGCGGCCTCGAGTCCGAGCAGGCCACCACCGATGACGATGCCGGCGAGGCCGGCGGCCTTGGCGCGTTCGGCGGCGGCGCGGATGCCGTCGAGATCGTCGAGCGTGCGGTAGACGAAGCAGCCGGGCAGGTCGTGGCCGGGCACGGGGGGCACGAAGGGGTACGAGCCGGTCGCGAGGACGAGGCTGTCGTAGGGCAGAACGTCGCCGCCGGCGGTGGTGACGGTGCGGGCCGCGCGGTCGATTCCCACGGCGCGGGTGCCGACACGCAGGTCGACGAGGTCGTCTGCTGCGTAGTCGTTTCCGGCGAGGGCGAGTTCCTTGCGGTCCCAGGCTCCGACGTAGGACGACAGTCCCACGCGGTCGTAGGCGGCGTCGGCCTCCTCGCCGAGCACGGTCACCGACCAGCTGTTCTGCTCGTCGCGGGCGCGAAGGGCTTCGACGAAGCGGTGGGCGACCATTCCGTGTCCGACGACGACGACGTTCTTGCGGCTCATGATGTTCTCTTTCTTCGTGCCGGGATCGGTCAGACTGCGACGCGGGCCGGGGCGGGAGCCTCGCTGGACGGCTCGCTCGTGGGGGTGGTGTGAGGGCGGCGGAGGAAGACGAACCAGGTCACCGCGATGCACACGAGGTAGAAGATCGCGAAGACCCAGAAGGCCATCGTCGCGGACTGCGCCTCGCCGCCGTAGGAGGCGCGGAAGACGAGGTTGATGCCCACGCCGCCGAGTCCGCCGATGGCACCGGCGAAGCCGATGAGGGCACCGGACATGCTGCGCGACCAGGCGGCCTTCTCGTCGCGATCCAGTTCGTCGAGATCCTGCGCACGGGCCTCGAAGATGGACGGGATCATCTTGTAGACCGAGCCGTTGCCGAGCCCGGAGAGCAGGAACAGGGCGATGAAGCCGAGCACCATGGCGGTCAGCACACCGCCGGTCGCGGCGCCGGTGGTGCGGTCGTCGAGGGTGCCGGCGACGATGAGCACCGCGGCGGCCAGGGCCATCGCGACGAAGGTGTAGAGGGTGATCTTCCCGCCGCCGATGCGGTCGGCGAGCTTTCCGCCGAGCGGGCGCGAGATGGATCCGAGGAGCGGGCCGATGAAGGCGATCTGCGCGGCGTGCAGTGCGGCCTGGGCGGGGGTGTCGCCGCCGGCGAGGAAGTTGATCTGCAGGACCTGACCGAAGGCGAAGCTGAAGCCGATGAACGAACCGAAGGTGCCGATGTAGAGGAAGGAGATGATCCACGAGTCGCGGAACTTCAGCGCGGCGCCCATGGCCCGCAGGTCGGCCTTCTGATCACGGAGGTTGTCCATGAACAGGGCGGCGCCGAGCGCGGCGACGGCGCACAGGACCAGGTAGACCGCGCACACGATCCAGGGCTCGGTGTTGCCGACGGTGGCGATGACGAGCAGGCCGATCAGCTGGACCGCCGGGACACCGATGTTCCCGCCGCCGGCGTTGAGTCCGAGGGCCCAGCCCTTCAGTCGCTGGGGGTAGAAGGCGTTGATGTTGGTCATCGACGAGGCGAAGTTGCCGCCGCCGACACCGGCAAGTGCCGCGACCAGCATGAACGTCGTGTAGGAGTGACCCGGGTTCAGCATCAGGTACAGCGCCCCGATGGTGGGGATCAGCAGTACGAGGGCACTGAAGATGGTCCAGTTGCGGCCACCGAAGCGGGCGGTGGCGACGGTGTAGGGTATGCGGAGGATCGCGCCGACGAGCGTGGGGACGGCGACCAGGAAGAACTTGCCGGCGGCGTCGATGCCGTACACCTCGGTGGGCATGAACAGCACCATCACCGACCAGATCGACCAGACGGAGAAGCCGACGTGCTCGGCGATCACCGACCAGATCAGGTTGCGCTTGGCGACCTGCTTGCCGCCGGCCTCCCACGCCTCCACATCCTCGGCGTCCCACCGCTCGATGTTGTGCTTGCGCGCGAATTTGTCTCTGAGACTTTCCTTTTCGATGAAGGTCGTCATCGCCGTTCCTCCTCGGGTCCGTGTTGATCCCCAAGGTAGGAAACGGGTGTTGCTACGGTGCTGCCCGCGGTGACCGTCGCGTCAAGAGTTGCTCACCCCGGCCCCGGCCGCCCTGTGAGGTGTTACAGGAGGAACCGCACGAGGTCGGCGGTGTGCGCCAGGCCCGGGAAGGCGTCCTCGGTCGAGCGCGGGTGCAGCGCGTGCACGGCCAGCCGGAAGATGACCGCGCGCAGCAGCATCTGCGGCCATTCCGGCAGATCCTCCCAGCGACCGATGAGCCCTTCGTCGGCACCGCCCCACGACAGTGCGTCGACGACGGCGACGGCGGCCGCCCACGAGGCCGGACGCCAGTAGGGGGTGATGTCGGTCAGCCCGGGTGCCGCGCGCCCGGCGAACAAGACGGTGCCGAACAGGTCGCCGTGGACGAGCTGATCAGGCAGGTGCACGGGCTTGCGGAAGGTCGCGAGCTGGTTGATCAGGTCGAGACTCTTACGGCCGTCGGGGGTCACCGTCTCGGGCGCACCCGCCGCGCGGGCGCTGCGCAGGGGCACGGTTTCCCAGGCCGCGCGGTCGGCCGCGACGAAGACGTCGACGTCCTCCCAGGGCGCGACCGGAGGCTGCATGAGGAAACGGGGACGTTCGAGCTGCGCGGTGGCGGTGTGCAGCCGCAGCGACAGCGAGACCACTTCGTCGTGCCTGGGCTCGGACGTACCGACGATGTAGGTGTCGGCGCGCCATCCGGAGACCACGTAGCGACCGTCGGTGGACCGCACCGGACGGGCCAGCCGCACACCGTCGACGGTCAGGGTCTCCCGCACTTTGGCGGACCAGGCCGCGCGAGCATGATCGGCGACTCGGGACAGCACCACGTCTCCACACCGGAAACCGCCGTCCCAGTCGGGCCCGAGCGGGACCGGTTCGACGTCGCGGAGACCGAATGTGGAGCACACGTGCTGAGGCGGTTCGAGTGAGCTCACGCAGCTCAACCTACCGCCGCACACCGCTCGGATCGGGAAGGCACTCCGCTGTTTCAGGTCACAACGAGGTCACCGTCAGTACACCGGTAGCGAGGGATCCACCTGCTGCGCCCACGCGATCACCCCGCCGTGCAGATGTGTCGCGTCCGAGAATCCGGCTCGCACAAGCACTTCGAGCGCCTCGGCCGATCGGATTCCCGTCTTGCAGTACAGCACGATCGGCGTGTTCTGCGGCAGGTCGGCGAGGACCTCACCGGAGAGGATGCGGTCCTTCGGCACGAGCCGGGCACCGTCGATGCGGACGATCTCCCACTCGACGGGTTCGCGCACGTCGATCAGCGCGATGTCGCGGCCCTCGTCGAGCATCCGGCGCAACTCGCTGGGGGTGACGGCCGAGCGAGCCGACGCGGCGGCATCGGGAACGATCCCACAGAAGGCCTCGTAGTCGACGAGTTCGGTGACGGGCACCCGTCCCGGATCCCGGCGCAGGGTCACCGTCCGGAACGACATCGCGAGCGCGTCGTAGATCAGGAGGCGACCGAGCAGCGGCTCGCCGATCCCGGTGACGAGTTTGATCGCCTCGGTCGCCATGACGGTGCCGATCGTGCCGGGCAGGACACCGAGTACCCCGCCCTCCGCGCAGGAGGGAACCATCCCCGGTGGCGGTGCCTCGGGGTAGAGGTCGCGGTAGTTCAGGCCGCGTCCGTCCGGGGCGTCCTCCCAGAACACCGATACCTGGCCCTCGAAACGGAAGATCGATCCCCACACGTAGGGCTTGCCCGCGAGGACCGCGGCGTCGTTGACGAGATAGCGGGTCGCGAAGTTGTCGGTGCCGTCGAGGATGAGGTCGTACTGCTCGAACAGCTGCACGGCATTGCTCGACTCCAGGCGCGTCTCGTGCAGGCGCACAGTCACACCGTCGTTGATCGCCAGGATGCTGTCGCGGGCACTGTCCGCCTTGGGCCGTCCGACGTCGGAGCGGCCGTGGATCACCTGGCGCTGCAGGTTGGACGTCTCCACGTCGTCGAACTCGACGATGCCGATCGTGGCGACCCCCGCCGCCGCGAGATACAGCAGGGCGGGCGAACCCAGGCCGCCGGCGCCGATACACAGCACCCGCGCGTTCTTCAGGCGACGCTGGCCGGTGACCCCGACATTCGGGATGATCAGGTGACGGCTGTACCGCGCGACCTCCTCGCGACCGAGCTCCGGGCCGGGTTCCACCAACGGCGGAAGGGATCGGCGCGTCGACGGTGTCGTTGCGGTCACGGGTTCTCCTGTCGCGATGCGTCCTGCGTCACCGTCCATGGTGCCATTCCCTGCTGCGACCCCCATTCCGCCCGTCGACCCCCACCTCGCCCGTCGACTCCGCTCGGCCCGTCGACCCCGACCGGCGCCTACGCCCGCGGGTACGGCCACGGGTTGAACCGGCACCGCGCCCCGTCGGCGGGGACCGTGCCGCCCGGGTCCAGGCGCGCGATGTCGTCGTTGGCGGTGCCGAAGGTCTGCTGCATCATGATCGGCGCGAGGCCGCCGTCGGTGGTGCAGGCATCGTGTTGCGCCAGGCCGATGGCGTGGCCGACCTCGTGGTTGACGACGTACTGGCGGTACGACCCGATGTCGCCCTGGAAGGCGACGGCCCCGCGCACCCACCGCGCTTCGTTGAGGAACACCCGCTCCATCGAGGGGTTGAAGCACGATCCCTCGAGCGGGATGTCGTAGCCGCATCCTTCGCGAATGGTCATCTGCGAGGTGAGGGAGATCCGGAAGTCCGGCTCGCCGGTGTCGATTCGGCGGAAGGCGACCGCCTCGTCGCCGATCCAGCTGCGCGGGTCGGCGAGGGTCCGGTCGACCATCGACGCGAAGGCCGCGTCGCCGCCGTAGCCGGTGGTGTCGATGCCCTCCTCGAGTTCCACCGTGTAGGTGAACACACGGGTCTGCCCCGCGCCGACCTGACCCGTGGTGCCGGGCACGACCCGCCACTCCCGCGCACCGACCTCCGTGAACGGGCCGCCCTCCGGCAGCGCACCGGACTCGAGCGACTCGGGGAAGGTTCCCTCGGGTTGCGGGGCCTCGACGATGATCTCGGTGACCTCGCTCGCGTCGGTCTGGTCGGCGGGCTCCTCCGCTCCGGCGCCACGCGCGGCGTCCCACAGCACGATCAGGGTCACGACGGCGAGGATCGGAACGGCGTAGGCGCGCCAGCCGTAGGTGGCGACGAACCTGCCCACGCGGGTCTGCTTGCGGACGTCCCGTTCGGGTCGCGGTCGGCGCGGCGGCCGGTCCGGCCGTCCCACCGGGTCCCACACGGCACGCAGGGGCTGGTGCGACCGGCGACCCGTCTCGGGTCGTTCCGTTCCTCGCGACCGGGACGAACCGGGCAGCGTCGGGGAAGGATCTGTCGGCGAGGAGCCCTGCGGGCCCCTGCTCTCGCGCACTCCTCCACGCTCGATCACGGATGTCAGGATGTCATATCGAGACCATTTCGATATCCGAAGCGCCGAACCTGCGCCCCCATTCGTGCACCGGGAACGGATACTGGGCGGTAGGCCGATCCTTTCGACACGCGACTTCACCTGTAACGTGCAGAGACGAGGAGCGCCGAGGTGGTACAGGCCACGTTCGGAAGTAGTGCAGATTGGGAGTAAGCATGACCGACGTCACCGAACGAGCATCCGGCCGGGGTTCCAACGGCAAACGGGGCGCCCGGATGCCGCGTGACGAGCGTCGTGCCCAGTTGCTCGAGGCTGCCAGCGAAGTATTCGTCACACGCGGTTACCACTCGGCCGGCATGGACGAGATCGCCGAGTGTGCCGGGGTGAGCAAGCCCGTCCTGTACCAGCACTTCCCCGGCAAGCTCGAACTGTATTGCGCCGTGCTCCAGAACTACGTGGACACCCTCATCAACGGCGTACGCCAGGCCCTGCGGTCCACCACCGACAACCGTCAGCGCGTGCGCGCCGCAGTGCAGGCCTTCTTCGATTTCGTCGACAACGACAGCCAGGGATTCCGGCTCGTCTTCGAATCCGATCTGATGGGCGAACCGCAGGTGTCGCGGCGAGTGGAGCAGGCCACCGAGGCGTGCGTCGACGCCGTCTTCGACCTCGTCAGCCACGACTCCGGTCTCGATCCGTACCGGGCCCGCATCCTCGCGGTCGGCCTGGTGGGAACGAGCCAGTTCACCGCACGCTACTGGCTCGACGCCGCACGCCCGATCCCCAAGGAGGACGCCGTGGACACCACGGTCGCGCTGGCCTGGGGCGGTCTGAAGCACGTGCCGCTGCAGCCGGAACTCCGTCGTCGCTGACGACACATGCTGACGACACATACCGAGAACGACGAACGGGCCGGGGCGACATGCCCCGGCCCGTTCTCGTCGGTCGCTCTCAGTTGGCGGCGAAGCCGACCTTGCCCAGCGTGGCAGGACCGATGTCCACGTAGCTGATCTTGGCGGCCTGCACGAGAACCTTGCGGCCCTTCTCGTCGACAAGGGCGAGCACCCCGTCGTCGGCGCCGCTCAACGCGGCCCGGACGAGCTTCTCCACCTCGCCGGGCGTCTGGTCGCTGACGACGACAACTTCGCGCGGGCTGTCCGCGACGCCGATCTTGACCTCCACGGTGGACCTCCGATTCTCATGCATTGAAACCGAGCTGGTACTGCTATCAGCCCCAGGCTAATGCAGTCCGAGCACCGACATCCGCTCGGCGTGCTCGACCTGCATGCGATCGAACAGCGCGGCGATGTTCGCCAGGTCACCGGACGCGAGAATCACCAGCTCGGCGAGTTCCTCGTTCTGCGCGAGGACGTACTGCGCCTGGGTGATGGCCTCGCCGAGCAGCCGGCGTCCCCACAGCATCAGGCGGTCCTTCTGCAGCGGGCTGCGCTCGACGACCTCACGGACCTCATGCACCACGAACTCCGAGTGGCCGGTCTCGGCGAGGACCTCCCGGACCACCGTGGACACCTCGGGAGCAAGCATGTCGGCGATCTCACAGTAGAAATCTGCGGCGATCCTGTCACCGACGTATGCCTTCACGAGAACCTCGAGCCACGTCGACGGAGTGGTCGAGGCGTGGTAGGCGTCGAGGGCTTTGCGGTAGGGCTCCATCGCCGCGTAGATCTCCACACCACGATCGGTGAGCGCGGTGTGGAGCGTCTCGAAATGGCTCATCTCCGCAGCTGCCATGCTTGCGAGGGCGACCCGCCCGCGCAGGGACGGGGAGAACCGTGCGTCCTCGGCGAGCCGGTAGAACGCCGAGATCTCGCCGTACGCGAGCAACGCGAAGAGCTCTGCGACACCGGGGTGATCGGCGGGGACTGCGGGTCCGCCCGGCGTCGTGCCGGACTCGGAGGTGGACTGCGGCGTATCGGCTCCCATGACGACGAAGCGTAGTACTACCTCGTGGAATGCGCCGGAACCGGTACAATGGATCGGGAAGCCCGCGCTTCGAGCCGCCGACCGTGGCCCGCGAGCTTCCCAGATAATGTGCGCGCACCCGAACTGCGGATCGCTGCCGCGCTTCGCCGAGCCTGGTGGAAACCGCTCGCGCTGAGGTGCAGGCCGGTCGCCTTTCCCCCTCGTGCGTGCGTGCCGAGACCAGGAAGGCCGGACCCCTGAGCAAGATCACCATCGACCACGAAGACGACGCGAGCGAAACGACCGTCTCCGCACAACTCGACTCCACCCACGTACCCCCCACCTTCGGCGAACTCGGTGTCCGCGACGAGATCGTCCGCGCCCTCGCCGAGGTCGGCATCGAACGCACCTTCGCGATCCAGGAACTCACCCTGCCGCTGGCCCTCGCCGGCGACGACCTCATCGGGCAGGCCCGTACGGGTATGGGCAAGACCTTCGGCTTCGGCGTTCCGCTCCTGCATCGCATCGCCACCGAGGGCTCCGGCACGACCACCCTCGACGGCACTCCCCGTGCACTCGTGATCGTCCCGACCCGCGAGCTGTGCATCCAGGTCACCAACGACCTCGTGAACGCTTCCAAGTACCTGCCCGGCAGCCGCAAGTCGGGCCTCGAGGTCCTGTCGATCTACGGTGGGCGCCCCTACGAGCAGCAGATCGACGAACTGAAGAAGGGTGTCGACGTCGTCGTCGGTACTCCCGGCCGTCTGCTCGATCTCGCCAACCAGGGCCATCTGATCCTGGGCAAGATCGGCGTGCTCGTCATGGACGAAGCCGACGAGATGCTCGACCTCGGCTTCCTGCCCGACATCGAGCGCATCCTCACGATGGTCCCCGACCGTCGTCAGACGATGCTGTTCTCGGCCACCATGCCCGGCCCGATCATCACCCTCGCCCGCACGTTCCTGAACCGCCCGACGCACATCCGGGCCGAGGAGGCCGAATCGTCGGCCGTGCACGAGCGCACCCAGCAGTTCATCTACCGGGCGCATGCACTCGACAAGGCCGAACTCGTCGCCCGCGTACTGCAGGCCGAGGGTCGCGGCGCCACCATGGTCTTCACCCGCACCAAGCGCACGGCGCAGAAGGTGGCCGACGACCTCGTCGAGCGCGGTTTCGCGTGCGGCGCGGTGCACGGCGACCTCGGTCAGATCGCGCGTGAGAAGGCACTCGACAAGTTCCGCAGCGGCAAGATCGACGTGCTCGTCGCCACGGACGTCGCCGCCCGCGGCATCGACATCGACGACGTCACCCACGTCATCAACTATCAGTGCCCCGAGGACGAGAAGACCTACGTCCACCGCATCGGCCGTACCGGTCGCGCCGGACGCACCGGTATCGCGATCACCCTCGTCGACTGGGACGACGTGCCGCGCTGGCAGCTCATCGACAAGGCTCTCGATCTCGGTATCCCGGATCCGATCGAAACCTACTCGAGCTCCCCGCACCTGTTCGAGGAGCTGAACATCCCGTCCGACGCCACCGGACGCGTCCGCAAGGCCGCTCCCGCCGCCTCGGAGAACGGTGAGAAGCGCGAGCGCGTCGAGCGCGAGGGCGGATCCCGCCCGAAGCGCAACCGGGTCCGCCGTCGTACCGTCCGCGGAAAGTCTGCCGACGGCTCCGCAACGGATGTGGCCGCAACCGGTTCGGACGACTCGGTGAAGGCCGAGAACGAGCCTGCCGCAGCGGAGACGGGTGAGGACACCGGGGCGGCCGCTCCGGCACGTCGTCGCCGTCGTCGCCGTCGCACCCGCTCGGGCGAGGGCCCGGCCGGTCGCGCAGAGCAGCAGGACACGTCGAACGTGGAAGCGGTCTCGACGTCGTCTGCCCGATAACCACGTGCTCGCGCCCGAGCGCCGCACCCGCACCGACCTTCTCGTCGCAGCCGCACTCGTCGTCACCGCTCTGGTGGCGGCGAGTGTCGTCTGGCTGAACTCGGATGCGCGGGGCACCACGTCGACCACCTGGGACGGCCCTGTCCCCACTCTCGCTGCCGCGCAATCTCTTCCGCGCACGCTCGCCGAACTGTGGCGTGCTCCGAGTACGGCGACGACCGCACCGGTGGTGTCCGGCGGCACGGTCGCCACGGCAGACGGTGGTGCGGTCGTCGGCCGCGACCCGCAATCCGGCGAGGAACGCTGGCGGTACGACCGCGACCGGGCGTTGTGCGCGGTCACCGAGGCCTGGGGCGACGTGGTCTCGGTCTATCGCGGCCCGCGGGGATGCGGTCAGGTCACCGCGCTCGACTCGGGCAGTGGCTCTCGGGGCGCGCAACGGTCGAGCGACGCCGACGATCCGATCCGGGTCGTCGGCGCCGGTTCGCACCTGATCGCCTTCGGCGAGTCACGTCTCGAGATGTGGCGCTCCGATCTGGTGCGCACGGTCGAGTACGGGCGCGTCGACGCACCGGTGAACCCGAACGCGCAGCCACGATCGGGTTGCGAACTGCGCTCGGCGGATTCGGGTGCCGAAGTGCTGGCCGTGCTCGAGCAGTGCGCGAACGAGCCGACCAATCGGCTCACCCTTCTCGATCCCACCCCCGACGACAGCACCAAGCCCGAGGAGTTCGCGTCGTCGGTGCTGCCGGAAGCGGGCGGGGACTCCCGCATCGTCGCGGTGGTCGGCGACCGCACGGCGGTCTACCTGGCCCCGGACGACAACGACGGGCCGCGCATCGAGGTCTTCGACAGCGAGGGCGTCCTCCTCGACACGCACGCCCTGTCGCGTCCTGCCGGCGAATCGGACGACCCCGCCCTCGAGCGCGGCGGCGTGCTCGTGTGGTGGACGGGCCGCGACACCGTCGCATTGTCCACCACCGATTTCGCCCCGCAGTGGACCGTCGAGGACACTCTCGGCAACGGCGACATCATGGCCGGTTCGCTGCTCCTTCCCGTCGAGGACGCCCTCGTGGGAGTCGACTCACGGACCGGTGAACCCGGCCCGCGCATCGACGTCGAGCGCGGGACGGTCTCCACGGTGAACGTCGCCGTCGCGGGGAATGTCGTGGTCGAGCAACGCGGCGATGAGCTCGTGGCACTGCGCTGATGGCGAGCCGTCCCGGTCGGTGCTGAAAGCGAGCCGTCCCGGTCGGTGCTGACGTCTCAGTCCGCGACGGCGGTCTCGAAAGTCTCGAGTTCCGCCTCCCCCGACCAGTAGCGCAGCAGGTTCTCGGAGAGCGCCCGGTACGCCTCGGCGCCCTTGTTCTTGCGTCCCGCCAGCACCGTCGCGCCCGAGGCGGAAGCCTCCGCGAAGCGGACCGTGCGAGGTACGGGCGGGGCCAGCACCGGCAGGTCGTACCGGTCGGAGACATCGGCGAGCACGTCGCGACTGTGCGTGGTCCGCGAGTCGTACAGGGTCGGCAGCGCGCCGAGCAGCTCGAGATCCGGATTGGTGATCTGTTTCACCTCGTTCACCGTGCGCAGGAGCTGCCCGACTCCCCTGTGCGCGAGCGTCTCGCACTGCAGCGGAACGAGCACGGACCGCGCCGCGGTCAGCCCGTTGAGGGTGAGGACGCCCAGAGAGGGCGGGCAGTCGATGACGACGACGTCGTAGTCGTCCTCCACCGACGCCAGCGCCCGCTTCAGGGTGTATTCACGCCCCGGCTTCATGAGCAGCATCGCCTCCGCACCCGCGAGGTCGATGGTCGCCGGCAGCAGCGACATCCCCTCCGCTGTCCCGAGCAGAACGTCCTTCGTCTCGACACCGCCCACGAGCACCTCGTGCACGGATTGTTCGAGCTTGTCGGGGTTGTGCCCGAGAGAGAAGGTCAGGCACCCCTGGGGATCGAGATCGACGACGAGCACCCGCCGGCCCAGCGCCGACAGCGCGGCCCCCAACGACGCGACGGTGGTCGTCTTGGCGACGCCACCCTTCTGATTTGCCACTGCAAGTACCGTTGCCACGACCCCGATCCTCGCGCACTCGGCGGCGCAGCGCGAGGTGAATCCGCCCACGAGACCGCAGGAGGCAGCCCGCCGTGATCCGCAGAGCCACACCCGAGGACGTCCCCACGATCACCGGGCTGATCTACGACCTCGCCGAATACGAGAAGGCCCGGCACGAGTGCACCGTGGTGCCCGAGCAGATCCACGAGGCTCTTTTCGGGCCGCAGCCCTCGGTGTACGCGCACGTCGCAGAGGAATCCGGAGAGGACGGCACCGAAGGCCGGGTCGTCGGGGTGGCGTTGTGGTTCCGGAACTTCTCCACGTGGGACGGCGTGCACGGGATCTACCTCGAAGATCTGTTCGTCCGTCCCGAACACCGCGGCAAGGGACACGGACGGGCACTGCTCGCGGCGCTCGCCCACGAATGCGTGGAGCGCGGTTACACCCGCCTGAGTTGGTCGGTGCTGGACTGGAACGAGCCGTCCATCGGTTTCTACCGATCCCTCGGTGCCGTCGCGCAGGACGAGTGGACGACCTTCAGGCTCAGCGGCCCCGCCCTGCAAGCGCTCGGCAGCTGAGCCGGATCACTCGTCGACGTCGGGCGCGTACTCGTGCGCGAGCCACCGCGACGTGGGCGGGCTGAACAGCAGCACGAGCGTGGGGACCACGACGAGCGCCAGCACAGTGCCGATGACCGGCTGGTGGGAGTCCGTCAGCAGCGACCACACCACGGGCAGCAACAACAGCTGCGCGAGTATCGCCACGGCACGTCCCCAGCGCACACCGCGCACGAGCGCAATCCCGCCGGCCAGGACCCCGCCGAACAGGATGAACAGCCACAGCGCGAAGCCGTAGCCATTGGTGACCGACTGATCGTGTTCGCCCGAGGCGGCGCGGATGATCGAGTACACCGCGAATCCCATCGCGACGACGCCCTCGAGGACGACGAGCCAACCGGCGGCACGCACGGTCGACGGAACGCTGCTGCGAGGTGTTTCGAGAGGCACCCGTCCAGCGTAGTGGACCCGCCGGGCACCACTTAGGCTGATGTTCCGTGCGCGCCCTGCTGATCGTGAACCCGAATGCGACGACGACCACCCCGGCCGGTCGCGACCGCCTCGCTCACGCCCTGAGAGGCCGGCTCGCGCTGACCGTCGCGCACACGACCCACCGCGGGCACGCCGCAGAACTGGCGCGTTCGGCGCACGCCGACGGGATGGACGTCGTCGTCGCGCACGGTGGCGACGGCACCGTCAACGAGATCGTCAACGGCCTCCTCGGCCCCTCCCCCGACCGAGGCGCCGATCCGACGCTGCCGCGACTCGCGGTGGTGCCCGGCGGCTCGGCGAACGTGTTCGCGCGATCCCTGGGACTGTCCGCCGATCCACTCGAGGCCACCGAGCAGGTACTCGAGTCGTTGCAGGAGGGCAGGACCAGCCGGATCGGCCTCGGCCACTGCGACGGGCGGTGGTTCACCTTCAACGCGGGCCTCGGTCTCGACGCCCAGGTGTGCGAGGCCATAGACCTGAGCCGCGCCGAGGGCAAGAAGGTGACGACGGCGCGCTACGTGCGGCACGCGGTGGCCCGGTTCTTCGCGTCGAAGCGGGCCGAACCGGCGCTCACGCTCGAGATGCCCGGATCCGAACCTGTTTCGGGGGTGCACTATGCGTTCGTGTCGAACTCGAGTCCGTGGACCTATCTCGAGTCCCGGCCGGTGCACACGAATCCCGGCACCTCGTTCGACACCGGTTTGGGTGTGTTTGCTATGACGACGACCCGGGTACTTCCGAGCCTGCGGGTGGTGAGACAACTTCTGGCCGCCCGCGGCGAGCCGGCGTCGCCGCATCTGGTGCGTGCGGACGATGTCGCGCGCGTGCGCGCCCGGGCCTCGCGCCCGATCGGACTTCAGGTCGACGGCGACTATCTCGGACTCCGGACCGAGGTCGAGTTCGTGTCCGTGGCGTCGATCCTCGATGTCGTCGCGCCCCGCTGACGATCCCCCAGCGGGACAGCGACAGAAAGAGAAGCACGAATTCTGTGATTGCCACTACCTTCTCGGCTCGAGGGGAGTAGAAAGAGGGATTGGCGAACTCGTAGCCCACACCAGCGTGAGCTTCCCCACGATCGTGGTCGATTCTATTGACTCCACGCTCGTTCGTGAAAGCATTCACAAGTAACCGCGCGGAAACACTCCGTGCCACAGGCGTGAACACGCATTGACCAATCAGCCGGTGCACACGCACCATCGAAGGAGAGTAGAAGCATGGACTGGCGCCACAAGGCCATCTGCCGCGACGAGGATCCGGAACTGTTCTTCCCCGTGGGAAACAGCGGCCCGGCTCTCGCGCAGATCGCGGATGCCAAGCTCGTGTGCAACCGTTGCCCCGTCACCGCCGAATGCCTCTCCTGGGCGCTCGAATCCGGCCAGGATGCCGGCGTCTGGGGCGGTATGAGCGAGGACGAGCGCCGCGCCCTCAAGCGTCGCAACGCCCGCACCCGCGCTCGTACGGCGGTCTGAGCAACTCCGATAGACGTTCGAAGGCCCGGCTCCCCTATGGGGGAGGCCGGGCCTTCTTACGTGCACGGTCGTAAGGACGATCAGGCGACCGGCACCTTGCCCAGCGGTAGTTGCAGGCGTGCATCGGTCCCGCCGACCTCGTTGGACGTCAACTCCAACGATCCGCCGAGCTCGGCAGCCACGAGGGTCCGGACGATCTGCAGACCGAGCCGGTTCGACGCCTCGAGGCTGAACCCCTCGGGAAGACCCTTCCCCTCGTCGCGGACCACGACGTCGAGCATGCGGGCCGAACGCTGGGCATTGACGGTGACCGTGCCGTTCACGCCCGGATCGAAGGCGTGCTCGACGGCGTTCTGGACGAGTTCGGTCAGCACCATGACCAGAGGCGTGGCGCGATCCGCGGGGAACACGCCGAGATTCCCCTCCCGCACCACCCGGATCTGGCTGCCGACCGTCGACACGTCGACGACGATGGGGATCAACTGGTCGAACACACCGTCGAGATCGACCTCCTCGTCCACTGACATCGACAGCGCCTCATGGACCAGGGCGATGGATGTCACGCGACGGACCGCCTCCCCCAGGGCCTGCTGGGCTTCCGCGTTCCCGGTTCGGCGCGCCTGCAGTCGCAGCAGCGCGGCGACCGTCTGCAGGTTGTTCTTGACACGGTGGTGGATCTCGCGGATGGTCGCGTCCTTGCTCAGCAGTGCCCGGTCGCGTCGCTTGACCTCGGTGACGTCGCGGACGATCACCGCGGCGCCCCGGATCTTCCCTCCCGGGTTCAGGACCAACGCACGGATCAGAACGGTGGCCCCGAGTGCCTCGATCTCCATGCGCTGCCCCAGACGGCCCTCCACGGCCCCGCGGAGGTAGTCGGTGACGTCGCGACTCTCGAAGGGGTCGGTGACCAGTGCGCGGGTCGTCTCGACGAGATCCTGACCGATCAGGTCGGAGTTCAGACCCATCCGGTGATAGGCCGACAGCGCGTTGGGGCTCGCGTAGACGACCTTGCCCTTCCGGTCGAGCCGGATGAATCCGTCGCCCGCACGCGGACTCGACTTGGTGTCCGAGCGCGCCTCGGGCGTCGGGAAAGTGCCCTCGCTGATCATCCGGTAGAGGTCGTCGGCGCATTCGAGATAGGCCGTCTCGAGCGCGCTGGCCGACCGCCGCGACACGCGGGCGGCGTCGCGGCTGAGCACCGCGACGACCCGACCGTCCCAGCGCACCGGCACGGCCTGACGGATGTTGATCCCGGCGCCCGGGGACGACTTGACGTCGACGATCTCTCCAGTTTCGAAAGCCTTACGGACGTAAGGATGTTCGTTGTCGGAGACGAGCGTGCCGACGGCGTCCTCGGGGATCACCGTCGAGGCGGTGGTGGGTCGGCACTGTGCGACGCACACGATTCCGGACGGCGCCGCGTCGACCCACAGGAGGACGTCGGCGAACGACAGGTCGGCGAGCAACTGCCACTCGCCCACGACACGTTGGAGGTGATCGACGGCCGCGCCCGGAAGATCCGTGTACCTCGCGAGCAACGAACTGAGTGTGGACACGGGAACCGCTTTCGTACTCAGGAGATACCCGCCGTCAGGAGATCACGGCGATGAGGTCGCCCTGCTGGATGACATCCCCGACCGAGACTCCGACGGAGGTCACGGTGCCCGCCGACTCGGCGAGCACGGGAATCTCCATCTTCATCGACTCGAGGATCACCAGCGTGTCGCCCTCGGCCACCACGTCACCCTCTCGCACGACGACCTCGAACACGGTCGATACCATCTCCGCGCGTACGTCTTCCGCCATCGAACACCTCGTTTCACGCTCCGGCGGCGGACCTGCCGACAGGACCACTCGACCGCACGTGAAACACTGTAATGAACGAGAAAGGAGATCCCACCATGGGTAAGCGAGGTCGCAAGAAGCGCAGCCGCAAGGGTAACGCCGCCAACCACGGCAAGCGTCCCAACGCCTGAGACGCGGACAGGGGCCGGAAAGCAGCAGCTTTCCGGCCCCTGTCACGTTCGGGGGTCTCACCCAGGACTCGGTACGAGTGAACTCGCCTACGACTCGGTACGAGTGAACCCGCCTACGACTCGGCGCTGTCCGTCTCGGTGATCACCACGGTGCGGCGGATCTGCAGCATGAGCCGCTCCCGCAGGCCCTCGGGTGCGTGTTCCCCGCCGCACTTGCGGCTGAGCAGCGATTTGATCTTCTCCTCGATCCCGTAGGCCTCGAGGCAGGTGCCGCACTCGTCGAGGTGCCGCTGCAGCTTCTCGCGGGAACCGGCGTCGCATTCGGAGTCGAGAAGCAGGTAGACGTCCGCGATGACCGCCGAGCAGTCGAGTCGATCGAAGTCGGGTTCGCTCACTGCGGTGCTCCCTTTCCGCTCTCGGGCTGATCCGATGTTCCGGTTGTGGCGTCCACGGCCTTCTCCCGCATGAAACCGCGATCGCGCGCCACGTCGGCCAACAGGCCCCGCAGCTGCTTGCGACCCCGGTGCAGTCTCGACATCACGGTGCCGATCGGCGTCCCCATGATCTCGGCGATCTCCTTGTAGGGGAACCCTTCGACGTCGGCGTAGTAGACGGCCATGCGGAACTCCTCGGGAAGCTCCTGCAACGCCGCCTTGATGTCGTCGTCGGGAAGCGCGTCGAGTGCCTCGACTTCCGCGGACCGCAGACCGGTCGACGAATGCTCGGCCGTGGCGGCGAGCTGCCAGTCGGTGATCTCGTCGGTCGGGTACTGCGCGGGTTGCCGCTGACGCTTCCGGTACGAGTTGATGTAGGTGTTGGTGAGGATCCGGTACAGCCAGGCCTTGAGGTTGGTGCCCTCGCGGAACGACCGGAAGGCGGAGAACGCCTTGATGTAGGTCTCCTGTACGAGGTCCTCGGCGTCGGAGGGATTGCGGGTCATCCGCAGCGCAGCGCCGTAGAGCTGATCGAGCAGGGGAAGCGCGTCCCGCTCGAACCGCTCGGTCAGTTCTTCCACAGACTCCTCGATCACACCGATCCCTTCATCGACGCCTGTCGAGAAGGCTACCGGTCCGACGGCGTCCGGATCGGGGGGACGTCCGATGGCGTCCGGTCGAGGCGGGCACAGCACTGCCACGAATTCTCCGATCGTCGGGTCTCGGGTGGCCGGTGGATCCACCCGTCGGTGTGCAACGCCGTGCCCACCGCGCTTGTTCCCCACCTCCGGTTCTCTAGAGTGATCGGATGGCCTCGACATCCACTCCCGCGACGGTGTTGTTGAAGCGCGAGAAGGTCGCGCACCGGGTCCACGAATACGCACATGACCCGAGGTCGTCGTCCTTCGGCGCCGAAGCCGTCGAGGAACTCGGCACACACCTCGGGGTTTCCGCCGAACAGATCTTCAAGACGCTGGTGGTGTCGCTGTCCGACGGCAAGCTCGCCGTCGCGGTGATCCCGGTCCCGGCGACGCTGTCGCTCAAGGCCGCAGCCGGGGCGCTGGGCGGCGGCAAGGCCGTGATGGCCGATCACACCGCCGCCGAACGCGCGACCGGGTACGTCGTCGGCGGCATCTCCCCGCTCGGGCAGCGCAAGCGTCTGCGCACCGTGATCGACGTCTCCGCCGAGCAGTGGGACCGGGTGCTGTGCAGCGCGGGTCGGCGAGGGCTCGAGATCGAACTGGATCCGCACGATCTGATCCGGCTGACCGGCGCCGTCGTGGCACCGATCACGGCCGGTCCGTAGGGCCCGTCCGCTCCGGCAGCGCCTACAACAGCACCATCTGATCGCCGGCGCCGTCGTCGGGTTGCAGCAGTTCGGGGCCGTTGTTGCGGATGCTGTTGACCGTCGCGGACACGCGGCGGATCTCGATCGCCGAGATCGCCTCGACGCTCGGCACGATCAGATCCGGATGGCCGAGACTGTCGGGGTCGAGCCACGCATCCCACCGCTCCGGCGGGAGGATCAGCGGCATCCGTTCGTGCACGTTGCCGAGTTGCTCGACCGACTGAGCGGTGAGGATCGCCGTGCTCGACAGCGGCGGTGCCTTCGGGTTCCGCGGGTCGCGCCACTCCGCCCACACCCCGGCCATGCAGATCCGCGAGCCGTCGGCCGGCGCCATGAAGTACGGCACCTTGCGAGGCTTGCCGTCCGGCGCGGGTTCGACCTGCCATTCGTACCAGCCGTCCATCGGGACGAGGCACCGCTTGTAGCGCAGCGACCGCGCGAAGCTCGGCTTGGTGGCGACCGATTCGGATCTCGCGTTGATCAGTGGTGCGCTTCCACCCACCTCTTCGGCGAAGTGCGGCACGAGTCCCCATCGCATGCGGCGGATACGGCGGCGGACGGGGCCGTCGGGATCTTCCCCGTCGTGCCGGGCGACAACGGTGAGCACCTCGGTCGTCGGCGCGACGTTGTAGTCGGGCCCCCGCCCGTCCCGGCTGCTGTCGTCGCCGGTCTCGTCGAGTGCGTCGAGTTCGACGGCGAGCGTCGCCGGGTCGGCGGTGGAGACATACCTTCCGCACATGCCGTCGAGTGTGGCATCGCCGGGTGACGGAACCGACACCGGCGCGCACCGGGTGGGCGAGGGTGCCCGCACCGGTCCGGATGGGCGAAGATGGTCGGGTGAGTCTGTGGAGAGCACCCCGCGCCGTGTCCCCGGTTCGAGCGTCGGTGACGCTGCCGGGATCGAAGTCGATCACCAACCGTGCCCTGATCCTGGCCGCACTCGCCGACGGGCCGTCCACCCTGACCGGCGCGCTGCGCAGCCGCGACACCGACCTGATGATCGGGGCCCTGCGCACGCTCGGCACGACCGTCACCGAGCGCGACGGCGGCACCACCCTCGACGTGACCCCCGGCCCCCTGCGCGGAGGCGAGGTCGCCTGCGGACTGGCCGGCACCGTCATGCGGTTCGTACCGCCGCTGGCCGCACTGGCCGACGGCGACGTGCGGTTCGACGGCGACGAACAGGCCCGCGTCCGCCCGATGAGCACCGTGCTCGACGCCCTGCGCGCCCTCGGCGCCGACATCGACGGCGACCGGCTGCCCTTCACCGTGCACGGCCGCGGTGCGGTGCGCGGCGGTTCCGTGACCATCGACGCTTCCGCGTCCTCGCAGTTCGTCTCGGGTCTGCTGCTGTCCGGGGCCGCCTTCGACGAGGGCGTGGTGGTCCGCCACGCCGGTGAACCGGTGCCGTCGATGCCGCACATCGAGATGACGGTCGAGATGCTCCGAACGGCCGGGGTCCCCGTCGACACCTCCGAGACCGACACCTGGCGGGTGCCCCCGACGACGATCAAGGCCGTCGACGTCACCGTCGAGCCCGACCTGTCGAACGCCACGCCCTTCCTCGCGGCCGCGGCGGTCACCGGTGGTGTCGTCTCGGTGCCCCTGTGGCCCGAGTCGACCACCCAGGCCGGCGACGCGATCCGCGGCATCCTCGAGCAGATGGGCGCCGAGGTGACGTGGGCCGACGGGACGCTGACCGTGCGCGGCCCGGGCGAATTGCGAGGCATCGACGTGGACCTGCACGACGTCGGCGAGCTGGCGCCGACCGTCGCGGCCCTCGCCGCGGTCGCCGCCTCGCCCTCCGACCTGCGCGGTATCGCGCACCTGCGCGGTCACGAGACCGACCGGCTGGCGGCGCTCGCCACCGAGATCGGTCGTCTCGGGGGTTCGATCACCGAGACCGAGGACGGCCTGCACATCGAGCCGACGCCGCTGCACGGTGGTATCTGGCACTCCTACGCCGACCACCGGATGGCCACGGCCGGTGCGATCCTCGGGCTCGTCGTCGACGGGATCGAGGTCGAGGACATCGGCACCACTGCCAAGACGCTCCCCGATTTCGAAGGCCTGTGGGAGTCGCTGCTGACGGGGAGCGACTCCTGAGGCGGCGGGAGTACGACGAGTCCGACGTCCGGGTCCGCCCCGGGCGCGGCTCGCGGCCGCGCACGAAGGACCGCCCGGCCCACCGCAATGCCGAGGAGGGCATGGTCGTCTCCGTCGACCGCGGGCGGTGGGGTGTCGCGCTCGGCGGTGATCCCGACCGGATCGTGACGACGATGCGGGCACGCGAGCTCGGCCGGACCCCGATCGTGGTGGGCGATCAGGTGGGTGTCGTCGGCGATCTCTCCGGTCGCCCCGACACGCTCGCGCGCATCGTGCGGGTCGAGGACCGCAGCACCGTCCTGCGGCGCACGGCCGACGACACCGATCCGTTCGAGCGCATCGTCGTCGCCAATGCCGAACAGCTGCTCATCGTGGTCGCGCTCGCCGATCCCCCACCACGGACCGGACTCGTCGAACGCGCACTCGTCGCGGCCTATGCCGGCGGTCTCGCTCCCCTGCTGGGACTGACCAAGAGCGACCTCGCCGATCCCGACGAGTTCGCCGCGCACTTCGCGGATCTCGACATCCCGGTGCTGCTCGTCGGACGGGACGACGATCTCACCGCCCTGCACGAGCGGATCGACGGTCGCGTGACCGCCCTGATCGGGCACTCGGGGGTCGGCAAGTCGACACTGGTGAACAGGCTCGTCCCCGACGCCGACCGCGCCACCGGCGAGGTCTCCGGGGTGGGCAAGGGACGCCACACCTCCACCCAGTCGGTGGCCCTGCATCTGCCCGAGGGCGGGTGGGTGGTCGACACCCCGGGCATCCGGTCGTTCGGGCTCGCGCACATCGGGCCCGACGACGTCGTCGCGGCGTTCGGGGACCTGGCCGAAGCGGTCGAGGACTGCCCGCGCGGGTGCACGCATCTCGGCCCGCCCGCCGATCCCGAATGTGCCTTCGACTCGTTGGAGGGCAAGTCGCACAACCGGGCGATGGCCGTGCGCGAACTGCTCACGGCGCTCGCGTCCAACGACCCCTGGTGAACCGACGAACCCCGGCCGAACGCACGAACCCCGGCACCTGTAGGTGCCGGGGTTCGTGCTCGTTCTCGTGACCGTCAGCGCATGCCGAGCGCGCGGCGGACGAATCCGCGCTTGCGTGTCTTCTCGATGGTGGTGGCCAGACCCACGCGGCGGCCGGTGGCCGGATCGATCTCCGGCGCTCCGCCGAAGCCCCGCTCGGAAGCGGTCTCCGGGGCGGCGTCGCGGTCGTCCTTGAGGTACTTGTCGGGCAGCGACAGCTTGGCGATGGTGCGCCAGGACTTCCAGTACTGCACCGCGAGCGGGCCGGTGGTGTACGGCAGGTCGTACTTCTCGCACAGCTCACGCACGCGCACCGCGATCTCCGCGTACCGGTTGGACGGCAGGTCGGGGTAGATGTGGTGCTCGATCTGGTAGCTCAGGTTGCCGGTCATGAAGTCCATGACCTTACCGCCGGAGATGTTCGCGGAGCCGAGCATCTGACGCAGGTACCACTCGGCACGCGTCTCGGTCTCGATGTCCTGCTTCGTGAACTTCTCCGCACCGTCCGGGAAGTGACCGCAGAAGATCACCGCGTTGGTCCAGATGTTGCGCACGAAGTTGGCCGTGGCGTTGGCCCTCATCGTGGACTTCCAGGACTTGCCGGTGAGCGCCGGATAGATCACGTAGTCCTTGAGGTGCTGTTTGCCGAGCTTGGCGAGCACCTCCTTGCCGCGTGCCTTGGTGAGCTCGCGGTCGTCGCGCCCCTGGACGACCTTGCCGAGCTCGAGCAGCTGGATGGCGATGCCGTACTGGAACAGCGCTGCGAGGATGGCGTTGTACGCGACGTTGCCGAGGTAGAACGGCTTCCATCGCTGGTCGCGGGTGACGCGCAGCAGGCCGTATCCCACATCGTCGTCCATGCCGAGGATGTTGGTGTACTTGTGATGCAGGTAGTTGTGGGTGATCTTCCAGTGCGCCGACGGGTCGACGTTGTCCCACTCCCAGTTGGCCGAGTGCACCTCGGGGTCGTTCATCCAGTCCCACTGCCCGTGCATCACATTGTGCCCGAGTTCCATGTTCTCGATGATCTTCGACAGGGAGAGCATGCCCGTGCCCAGCAGCCACAGCGGACGCTTGTTCGAGCCGAGCAGCACGATGCGCCCGCCGATCTCGAGGCCGCGCTGCAGCCGGATCGTGTTGCGGACGTACCGAGCGTCGCGCTCACCGCGGGACTCCTCGATATCGTGCCGGATGGCGTCGAGTTCGCGGCCGATGGCCTCGACGTCCGCCTCCGTCAGGTGCGCGTACTCCTTGACATCCGATATCGCCATGCGGGCTACCCTACCGTAGGTTACGGTCCCGTAGGTTAGCCGGATTCGGAGCTGTGGCGCGAATCACAGAGTGACGGAAGGTCGCCGGTGACCCGATTCACCAGGCGACGACGACGTTCTGCTACCGCATGCTCGGCATGGACCCGCAGCGCCGTGAGCAGACCCCGGCGACGTCCGGTGGACGCCTCGGTGACCACCGCGGGCGCCTCCGGGCGCCACCTGTCGAACTTGCGCTCGGAGGAGGTCTCGGGGGCGTCGTCGGCCGTCGCCTTGAGGAATCGGTCGGGCAACGCGAGCTTGTGGATCGTGCGCAGGGCGAGCCAGTACTGCCGGGCGAGCGAACCGGTCGTGTACGGCAGGTCGTACTTGCCGCACAGCGCCCGTACACGGGCGGCGATCTCCGGGTAGCGGTTGCTCGGCAAGTCCGGGAACAGGTGATGCTCGATCTGATAACTGAGATTCCCGGTGAGGAAATCCATCGCACGCCCACCGGAAATGTTTGCGCTACCGAGCAACTGGCGCAGATACCACTCTCCGCGCGTCTCGTTCTCGTAGTGCTCGGTCGTGAACTTCTCTGCGCCGTCGGGGAAGTGGCCGCAGAAGATCACGAGATACGCCCAGATGTTGCGGATCACGTTCGCGGTGAGGTTCGCCGACAACGTGCTGCGCCAGGCCGGCCCGGTGAGCGCCGGGAAGAACACCAGGTCCTTGACGACCTGCCGGCCGGCCTTCGCTGCGAATTCCTTGTTGGGCCCCGAATTCCACTGCACGGGCGGGACGCCCTCGAGTTCCTTCTTCGCCGAGAGGTCGTGCAGCGCGATCCCCCACTCGAAGGTCAGCGCGAGGACGATGTTCGCGATCGGCTGCGCGAGATTGCGCGGACGCCACTTCTCGTCGCGCGTCATCCGCAGGATGCCGAATCCCACGTCCTCGTCCATGCCCACGATGTTCGTGTAGGTGTGGTGCGCGTAGTTGTGGGCGCGCTTCCAGTGCTCGGACGGACCGGTCTGATCCCATTCCCACGATGTCGAGTGGATCTCGGGGTCGTTCATCCAGTCCCACTGCCCGTGCATCACGTTGTGCCCGAGTTCCATGTTCTCGATGATCTTCGCGAGCGACAGCGCAGCGGTACCGACGATCCAGCGCGACCGTCGACGCGAACCGAACAGCGCGCAGCGTCCGACCACCTCCAGCACACGCTGCGCACGGATGACGGAATGGATGTAGCGGGCGTCCCGCGGGCCGCGCGAATTCTCCACATCCCGTCGAATCGCGTCGAATTCGTTTGCAAGAGCAACGATGTCGTCTTCGGTCAGATGAGAGAACGCGCGGATGTCGGTGATGGCCAAGCGGGATCCTTCGGAGGTTTGCTGTCGGTGTCTACACGTCCAGTGTGCAGTCGCCGGCAGCGGCGGAGATGCAGGTCTGGACGCGTTCGCCTTCTGCGTGCTCCTTGCCGGATCGCAGATCGACGACGTGCCCCTTCTCGAGCGGCACGACACAAGTCTGACAGATTCCCATGCGGCAACCGAAAGGCATCAGCGCACCGACGCTCTCACCGGCCTCGAGAATCGTCGTGGCGCCGTCCACAGTGACGGTCTTGCCGGACTTCGCGAACGTGATCGTTCCGCCCGAGCCAGAGGTGTCGGCGCGGCTGACGGCGAAGCGCTCGAGGTGGACCTGATCCTCGATGCCCTCCGCGGCCCAGTGCGCGGTGATGTCGTCGAGCATCTGCTGGGGACCGCACGCCCAGGTCTGACGCTCGCGCCAGTCGGGGCACACCTCGTCGAGCTCCGAGAGCGCGAACTTGCCCTTCTCACGGGTGTGACGCACGTGCACGCGGAAGCGATCGTGGGTGGCGTCGAAACGCTCGAGTTCGGACCGGAACATCACGTTCTCGGCCGTCGGCGCGGAGTGGAGGTGCACAACGTCGGGCAGGTCGAGTTCGCGCTCGACCGCACGCCGGTCGAGCGTCCGCAGCATCGACATGATCGGCGTGATGCCACTGCCGGCCGTGAGGAAGAGGATCTTCGCCGGCGGCGGGTCGGGCAGGACGAAATCGCCCTTCGGGGCGGCGAGGCGCACGACGGTGCCCTCGGGAACCCCACCGACGAGGTGGCTGGACAGAAAACCCTCGGGCATCGCCTTCACGGCGATGGAGATGACCTTGTCGTCCCAGGTGGGCGAGGAGGTCAGCGAGTAGGAGCGCCAGTGCCAGCGACCGTCGACATGCAGACCGATGCCGATGTACTGGCCGGGCGCGTATCCGAAGTCGAAGCCCCAGCCGGGACGGATGACGATCGTCGCGGAATCGGGGGTCTCCTGGCGCACCGAGACGATGCGCCCGCGCAGTTCACGGGCGGACCACAGCGGGTTGACCAGATGCAGGTAGTCGTCGGGGAGCAGAGGGGTGGTCAGCCGGGCCACCGCGCCACGCAGGACGTTGGAGAGCGACTTCTCCCCTGGCGCGACGTGTGCCGCAGGCTTCTCGATCCATTCCTTCAGGCCCATCCGACCGTTTCTCCTCACTCCGGTTACGGCTCCGTAGGTTATCAGAGGTTACGGAAGCGTAGGTTGAGCAAGAGACGGTCGTCACACCTATGACGTGGCGATATGCGAGGTCAGAGCAGTTCGAGGAGGAAGGGCAGTTCCTGGGCCGCGTACCACGCCAGTTCGTGGTCCTCCGCGTCGCCGAGGACGAACTCGGCCTCCTCGTCGCCCAGTTCGGCGGCATCGACGATCTCGCGTGCCCGCGCGACGTCGGCCTCCGCCTCCTGCAGGTCGATGTGCACCGACGCAACCGCACGCATCGTGATCGGCCCGGCGAGCTTGACGACCGCATCGTCGAGATCCGGTCGCGGCTTCACCTCGTCGACGTCGGCCGCGATCACCACCCGACGCGACGCGAAGGACGGACGATCGTTCGGCTCCTCCGACCCGAGCAACCGCAGCGACGCGCGTGCCGCCTCGGCCATAGCGACCTCGGCGAGCTCCTCGTCGTCGCCCGCCGTGTAGGCCTCGCGCAGAGCGGGGGTCACCGCGAAGGCCGTCCGGCCCACCGCGTCGACCTCACCGTCGGCGACGAGGCCCTGCAACATCGCGAGCGTTGCCGGTACATAGACACGCGTCACTTCTCACCTGCCGGCATCCGTCAACTCCTCGAGAGATTCCTGGATCAGCGTCGCTGCCACGTCCACATCGGGCATCGCATCACGATCCGCATTCAAACCGTAGTAGATCTTGCCGTCGTAGGACGTCAACGCGATGCTCAGGGCCTGATTCTTCAGCAGCGGCGAGACCGGGAAGATCTCGAGCAGCCGGGCTCCGGTGAGGTAGAGCGGGTGCTGCGGACCGGGCGCATTGGTGATCATGAGGTTGAACATTCGCTGCGAGAAACCCATCGCGACCCGGGCTCCCACCGCGTGCATCGTCGCCGGGGCGAAGCCCGACAAGCGGACCATCGTCTGCGCCGCCACCCGCCGCCGCTGCCGCGAGTAGGCCTCGCCCGCATGCGCGATGTGCGACAACCGGACCACCGCGTTCGGCTCCCCCACCGGCAGATCCAGCAGGAAGGACGACACCTCGCCCTGCGGGTGCACCTGGATCGTGTCGTTGTCGCCGCAGTCGTCCGGATCCTGGGTGTACACCGACATCGGGACCATCGCCCGCACCACCGTCGCCTCGGTGACCGGCTCCCCGCGGGAGAGCAGCCAGTACCGCAACGCGCCGGCGAGGACCGCGAGCACCACGTCGTTGATCGTGCAGCCGTAGCGGGAGTGGATCTTGCGGTAGGGCTCCAGATCGGAGCGCACCACGGAGAACCGACGGCTCCTCGAGATCTGCGTGTTCAGCGGAGTCTCGGGCGCCGACTGCGCTGCCGTGCGGGCGATCCGGCCGACGGCGTCGACGGTCTCGGTGAGGGTCGCCGTGAGATCGCCCACGGCCGATCGCACGGCGGCGATCCCCTCCCCCGGGCGCGCGACGAGTTCGGCGAGCGCTCCGACGAGCAGAGCGGACTCCGACGGTTCGCGTTCGGGCATCCACAATTCCTCGGGGACCTCACGCGGCACCGGCTCCTTGTCGAAGAGCACCTGGACGATGTCGAGGGCCTCCTCGCCGTCGACGAGCGCCGAATGCGACTTCGTGAACAGCGCCACCCGATCGTTCGCGAGCCCCTCGACGAGATACATCTCCCAGAGCGGTCGCGTGCGGTCGAGCGGTCGCGAGACCAGACGCGCGACGAGGTCGTGCAGCTGTTCGTCGGAGCCGGGTTTCGGCAGCGCGGAGCGCCGCACGTGGTAGGTGATGTCGAAATCGCGGTCGTCGACCCACACGGGTCGCGAGAGCCCGAATGCGACCTCCCGCACCTTCTTCCGGTAACGGGGCACCTCGGGCAGTCGCTGCTCGACCAACCGCAGCACGCTCTCGTAGTCGAGACCGCCCTCGGGGGGTTCGAGGATCGCGAGCGACCCGACGTGCATCGGCGTGTTGCTCGTCTCCAGGTAGTAGTACGACGCGTCCTGCGCCGTCATCCGGCTCGTCATCGACCCCGTTCCCCCTCCTGACCCGAACCTCCCGAACATCGCCACCACGACTCGGCGCCGTCCGTGGCTCCGCTCCCGATCTCCTCGGGATCGAGATCGAAGAGTACGGCCAGTTCGCCCGGCGCGTCGTGTGAACCATCATGGTGTACGCCGACCATCCCCGCAGCGGCGGCGCCTCGCACATTGCCGACCGAATCGTCGACGAAGACGCACTCGCCGGGTTCGAGGTCCAGCAGCCGGGCGACCAGCAGGTAGCTCTCGGGGTCGGGTTTGGCGACACGTGCGTCACCCGAGAGCACCACGCGGTCGACGAACGGACCCTCGAGATCGCGCAGCCACTGCGCTCCGGGCCCACCGGGATCGTTGCTCAGCAGGGCGGTCCGCACCCCACGCGCGCGCAGGACCGTCACGGCCGCGCCGAAGGTGTCGGGGTCGCTTCCCGGCCCGACCAGGACGCCACCGACGTCGAGTACGAGTCCTCGCATCACGACACCACCGTAGGTCCTGGATATCCTGCTCGCGCAGCGCATCCCGCGCGCGTCGAACCGGGACCGTCGCCCGGAGATGTGGCATCATGTGCGCGGTTCGTCCTCTCCCGAACCGATCCGCCGTCACGGTGTCACCGTGACGATCCGTTCTCATGCCCTTCGGGAGAGCCCATGTCGCATCACACCGGGCGCTACGTGCGCCGCCTCACCCGCCTCGAACCTCCGGTCGAGGAGAGCTGCCACCGTCCCCGCAGCCACGTCGCCCGTCGGCCCACGCCGCACGACGGACGCTCGGGACGCGCCACGCTCCGCCGCGACGGAACCGGACGTCCGGCCGAGGGCCCGAGCATCGAAGGCCCGGCCACAGGGCCGAGCGACCGACCCGCGATCGTGCTCGATCCGGGTGTCGTGCGGGCCGCGGAGACGGCGGTGCGCCTGGTCCTCGAGGTCGTCGACGGCCGCCGTCCCGCGGTGCAGTCCACCACGGTCCTCGATCCGCGTCTCGTCGCGACGATCACCGCGGGCCGGCCTCCGCGTGCCGGACGCAGCACCGCGATACTGCTGCGGACGCGGGTGCGTCCCGTCGACGCCGACACCGTGGAACTGTTCGGCAGCTACGGTCGCGGGGACCGGGTGTTCGCCTTCGCCGGCCGGATGGTGCGCAAGCGTCCCCGTCCTCGTGCTCCGCACCGCTGGACGATCACGACCCTGTGGCTCGGGTGAGCCACAGGGTCGTGGGGTGATCGTGAGTCCTCGACTCAGCGCCTACGTGAGCCTTCGACTCAGCGCCTACGTGAGTCTTCGACTCAGCGCCTACGTGAGTCTTCGACTCAGCGCCTACGTGAGTCTTCGACTCAGCGCCTACGTGAGTCTTCGACTCAGCGCGTTCAGCGTCGCCGGTTGGTCTTCGCATCGCGCCGGGCCGCGGCACGACGCTCCTTGCGGGTGCCCGCCTGCCTGGGCGCGGAGCGCGCGTCGGAACCGGCGGTCGTACGCGCGACGTGGGCGCGGCCGTCCTCGTCGGGACCGGTGTAGGTCAGACGCCGCTCGGTCTCGTCGAGACCCTTGGCCCGCAGCGCGGCCGGTGCGGGCTCCGCCTGCGCCGCCGGAGCCGGCTGTGCCTGTTGTGCCGCCGGGGCCGGCTGTGCCTGTTGTGCCGTCGGGGCCGGCTGTGCGGGTCGCGCGGGAGCAGCCTTGGCGAGGCTCGGGGACGCCTGCGCGGCGGCCGCCGCAGAGGCCGGCGTGACCGCCACACCCGCGGCCTGCTGCTGTTGCGCGGCCTCGACCTGGAGGTTGAACAGGAATCCGACCGATTCCTCCTTCAGACCCTCGAGCATCGCGGTGAACATGTCGAAGCCCTCGCGCTGGTACTCGACGAGCGGATCACGCTGCGCCATCGCGCGCAGGCCGATGCCCTCCTTGAGGTAGTCCATCTCGTAGAGGTGCTCGCGCCACTTGCGGTCGAGAACCGACAACAGCACGCGACGCTCGAGTTCGCGCATCGCGTTCTCACCGGCAATGGCCTCGAGTTCGGCCTCGCGACGTGCGTAGGCGGCGCGGGCGTCCTCGAGAAGGACCTCGAGCAGACCGTTGCGGTCGAGGTCCTCGTTCTCGGCGACGAGCGTCTTGTGGTCGACACCCACCGGGTAGAGGGTCTTGAGCGCCGTCCACAGCTGCTCGAGATCCCAGTCCTCGACGTAGCCCTCGGCGGTCGCACCGTCGACGTAGGCGGTGATCACGTCGGTGAGCATGTGCTGCACCTGACCCTCGAGGTCCTCGCCGCGCAGGATCCGGCGACGCTCCTCGTAGATGACGGTGCGCTGCTGGTTCATCACCTCGTCGTACTTGAGGACATTCTTGCGGATCTCGAAGTTCTGCTGCTCGACCTGCGTCTGCGCGCTCTTGATGGCCTTGGAGACCATCTTCGCCTCGATCGGCACGTCGTCGGGCAGGTTCAGTCGCGTCATGATCGACTCGAGCGCGGCGCCGTTGAAGCGTCGCATCAACTCGTCGCCGAGCGAGAGGTAGAACCGCGACTCGCCCGGATCGCCCTGACGACCGGAACGGCCACGGAGCTGGTTGTCGATACGACGCGACTCGTGCCGTTCGGTGCCGAGCACATACAGGCCACCGGCCGCTCGCACCTTCTCGGCGTCGGCCTTCGACTCGGCCTTGATCCGCTCGAGGGTCTCGTCCCAAGCCGCCTCGTACTCGTCCGGCGTGTTGACCGGGTCGAGGCCGCGCTTGCGCAGCTCGATGTCGGCGAGGATATCGGGGTTGCCGCCGAGCACGACGTCGGTACCGCGACCGGCCATGTTCGTCGCGACCGTCACCGCGCCGGACCGGCCGGCCTGCGCGATGATCTGCGCTTCCTGCTCGTGGAACTTCGCGTTGAGCACGCTGTGCGGCACACCGCGCTTGGTGAACTGTCGCGACAGGTATTCCGACCGCTCGACGCTCGTCGTACCGATGAGGACCGGCTGGCCCTTCTCGTGACGCTCGACGACGTCGTCGACGACGGCCGCGAACTTCGCTTCCTCGGTCTTGTAGATCAGATCGCCCTGGTCGACGCGCACCATCGGGCGGTTGGTCGGGATCGGGATGACACCCAGGCTGTAGATCTGGTGGAGCTCGGCGGCCTCGGTCTCGGCCGTACCGGTCATGCCCGACAGCTTGTCGTACAGGCGGAAGTAGTTCTGCAGCGTGATCGTGGCGAGCGTCTGGTTCTCGGCCTTGATCTCGACGCCTTCCTTTGCCTCGATCGCCTGGTGCATGCCCTCGTTGTAGCGGCGGCCCGACAGGACGCGGCCGGTGAACTCGTCGACGATGACGACCTCGCCGTTGCGGACGATGTAGTCCTTGTCCTTGGCGTAGAGCTCCTTGGCCTTGATGGCGTTGTTGAGGTAGCTCACCAGCGGCGAGTTGGCCGCCTCGTACAGGTTGTCGATGCCGAGCTGGTCCTCGACGAACTCGACGCCGGCCTCGTGCACACCGACGGTCCGCTTGCGGATGTCGATCTCGTAGTGCACCTCGGGCTTGAGCAGCTTGGCGATGCGCGCGAACTCGGAGTACCACTTGCTCGACGCGTCGGCGGGACCCGAGATGATCAGCGGGGTCCGGGCCTCGTCGATGAGGATCGAATCGACCTCGTCGACGATCGCGAAGTTGTGGCCACGCTGGACGAGATCGTCGAGCGAGTGCGTCATGTTGTCGCGCAGGTAGTCGAAACCGAACTCGTTGTTGGTGCCGTAGGTGATGTCCGCGGAGTAGGCCGCGCGGCGCTGGGCCGGGGTCATGCCGGACAGGATCACGTCGGTCTCGAGTCCGAGGGAACGGTGCACGCGGCCCATCCACTCGGCGTCGCGCTTGGCGAGGTAGTCGTTCACGGTGACGACGTGGACGCCGTCGCCGGAGATCGCGTTGAGGTAGGCCGGCAGCACGCAGGTGAGGGTCTTGCCCTCACCGGTCTTCATCTCGGAGATGTTGCCGAAGTGCAGCGCCGCGCCACCCATGATCTGGACGAGATAGTGCTTCTGGCCGAGCACACGGAAGGACGCCTCCCGGGCGGTCGCGAAGGCTTCCGGAAGCAGATCGTCGAGCGTCTCGCCGTCCTGGTAGCGGCTCCGGAACTCGTCCGTCTTGGCCCGGAGCTCGGCGTCGGTCAGGGCCTCGAAGTCCGGGGAGAGGGAATCGACATGCTCGGCGATGTGCTTGAGCCGCTTGACCATGCGACCTTCACCGATCCGGAGCAGCTTCGTCAGCGACAGCACTGGTGTGTTCGTCCTCAATCTCGGGTACCTGCACGGACAAGAAATCCGGCCGAGGCCTTGTCGGACCCCGGCCGGATTCCATGGTAGGCGCTGCGCGGGAGTGACCGCGATGGCGAGGTGCCTTCGGTCACTCCCTGCAGTGTCACACGAGCCTGATCAGACCGTAGTCGAAGGCGTGTCGCCGGTAGACCACGGACGGCTTGTCCGTCTCCTTGTCGTGGAACAGGTAGAAGTCGTGACCGACGAGTTCCATCTCGTAGAGGGCGTCGTCGACGGTCATCGGCGCAGCGTTGTGTTCCTTCGTCCGGACGATGCGACCGGGACCGTCCTGAGGCTCCTTCTCGCTGTCGCCGAGCGACAGGTCGGGCGAGATCGCGAGCTCGTCATCCTGGGCGAGGGCCGCGGTGGCTTCCGCCACGGACACGGGCGTCTTCTCACCGTAGGAGACCTTGCGGCGCTCCTTCGTCCGTCGCAGGCGCGATTCGAGCCTGCTGATCACAGACTCGAAGGCAGCGTAGAAGCTGTCTGCACTGGCCTCGGCGCGTACGACAGGTCCCTTTCCGCGGGCAGTGATCTCGACCCGCTGACAACTCTTCCTCTGACGCCTGTTGCGTTCGTGTTGCAACTCGACGTCGAAGATGAAGATCGTCGGATCGAAACGTTCGAGCCGAGCGAGTTTCTCGGAGACGTAGATCCGGAAGTGATCGGGGACCTCGACGTTGCGTCCTTTCACGACAACGTCGGCACGTGGGCCTTCCGTGGCTGCATCGGCCTCTGCAACGGAACCTCTGGACTTCGAAGGGGTCGTCACGCGTACCTCCCGAGTTACGGCCGGCGCAGCCCGCGCGCCGGCATGATGTATGAGCGCGAGAGCGCGCTCACCCGGAATCGGAAGAACAGGCGTTTCCACCCGTCTACCTTGTTGTTTCCGGGTCTGATGGCGACGGTAGTACGTAACGCGGAGGTGTGCCACCGTTCCCGCGCGATTTCCCATCGCGTCGCCTTCCGGTCACTCGGTGAGGTACTTTCCGGGCCCGTCCGCGGGCTCACGCGTGCGCGATCACGAGCACTCCGAGAGGGTCGAATCCGGCGCGTCGGAGTGCCCGCACCGACTCGCGCGCGGTGGTTCCGGTGGTGAGCACGTCGTCGACGACGAGGACCGGGATCGTGCGCGGCAGACCGTCGGCGCGCACCCCGACACGGCCGGCGAGGTTGCGCTGCCTGTCGGCTGCCGAGAGCCCCACCGAATCACGCACCCCGGCCGCCACACTCAGGATCGGATGCACGTGGAGGCGACGGTCGTGGGTCGCGGCGGCCCGGGCGGCACGCGTGACGGGATCGCCTCCGCGTGCCCGCGCCGCACGCGTCCGGGTGGGGGCGGGCGTCACGATCAAGGGACCCTCGGGCAGCTCGCTCCATCGGCGCAGCCGCGCGATCGCGACGGCCCACGCGAGCCCGAGCGGCTCGGCGAGATCCCGGCGGGCACGCTCCTTCGCGACGATCACCGCGCGGCGCCTGGGGCCGGTGTACGGGCCCAGGCTCCACACCGGGGTCCCAGGGTCGACGCGCGGCGCGACGGCCACGGGGTGATCGGAGAGCTCGCGTGCGCACGCCCGGCACCAGCTCGCTCCGGGAACGGCGCACCCACCGCACCGGGCGGGCAGGACGAGATCGAGAAAGGCGGTGAGCACACCGGGAGTGTGCCCGAAGTCACCGACGCCTGGGCGTCACCGTCGGCACGCTCTAGCCGGGAAGGACCGGGATCGCCGCCATCCCGGCCAGTCCGGGTACCTCGCGCCAGTACCGGTCGCCCGCGGGATCGCGGTTGTTGAGCTGGAAGACCGTCCGGGAATCGGCGACGAACTCGCTGGCCGTCGACGCCTCCACGGCCACCACCGGAGGGGTGAGATTGCGGCTCGGGAGTGCGTCGATGCGTGAGCCGTCCACCGCGACCTGCACGACAGGCACGTCGGTCGACGCTCGGGAGACGACCATCGTGTCGGCCGTGCTCCAGTCCAAGGCGAGCGCGGGACCGCCGAGGCCGAAGCCGATCTCGCGCGGGTTGGCGAGCGAGTACTCGCCGGTCGTGGTCGGTACGACCGTCGCGACGAAGACCCGTCCGTCGATGATCAGGGCGGCGCGGACACCGTCGCGCGACAGGCGCAGCTCGGTGATGCGGCCCCCGAGGGCACGGATCGCACCCGCTTCGACGCCGACCACGGTGACCCGCCCCGTGCCGGGCTCGCGCACCGCACGCACTACCGCCGTGCCGTTGACGACGGCCCACACCGAGTTGTTGTTCGGTGACCAGGACGGCCGGGTGATCGACTCCCCGTCGACCGCGGGTTCGGCAGCGCCTTCGCTGTAGGCACCGACCATCAGCTGCACGGCCGGCTCCGGTGCCGGTTTCCCGGTGTTCTCGACGGCGGCGACGAGTTCCCCGTCCAGCGACAAGGCGACGGACTGCAGATCGTCGGACATGCCGAAGAAGCTGCGGACCGGTGTCACGCCGGTCTCGGCGACGCTTACCAGCGTCCCGTCGAGCAGCGCGTGCAGGCCCACCGTCACGCTCGATGCGGCAAGGGGGTTCATCGATGCCACGTCGGCGGTGGTCCACCCGTTCGGGAACCGTTCGTCGAGGGGCTGGCCGTCGGCGAGGAGCTGGTACGGGCCGCTGATGTCTGCGTTGGCGAGGGTCCAGATCACCTGCGCGGCGAGCAGTTCGCGATCCTGCCGGCCCATCGAGCCGACCCCCTGGAAGTCGATGCGGATACCGCCGAGTCCGACGCCGACGTCGGTCGTGCGGCCGTCCGCCTTCGTCACCGAGCCGATGACGGTGACGTCCTCGAGGAGATTCTTGACCGCAGGTGCGAGGACCTCTTTCGGCCCTTCGACGAGCAACCCGATCAACTGCGACGCCGTCTGTTCGGGGGTACCCGTGATCCAGCGGGGGTCGGGGACGACGGCGGTGCCGGTCGGGTCGAGGAAGTACAGAGAGCGGCGCTGATAGGTGTTGAGGAAGCGCGGGCGGTCCATGATGACGCCGGCCGGCAACCGGTCGATGCGCCACTCCCCGTCCGTGCGGACCAGGGAGAACCGCGCCTCGAACTCCCCGTCGGCGGGACGGTAGATGCCTCCCTCCTCGAGGTAGCCGACGGTGCTGGCCCGCACCACGTAGGTGGCGCTGTCGCCGTCGCGTTCCTCGACGAGGACGTCGACCTTGTCGACGATCGTCGCGCTCGCAGCGTCGTCCCAGGACTCGGACATCGTGGGGGTGAGGAACTGCCGGGCCGCGCGGTGGCGGTTGGTCGGATCCGTGCTCGCCTGCAGGAAGTCGCGCAGGAGCAGGTCGGGTTCGCGACCGGGCACGGGAGCGGCGACCTCGGTGGTCGCGGGGCCGCGTTCAAGGGTTCCGATGGCCTGCGGTGACGACGAATCCGGCAGCGTGGCGCATCCCGACAGCACGAGTCCGGCCACGGTCAGGAGTACGACGAGCACGCCCGCTGCACGCGGAGTCGAGCGGCTCATGTATTGGCTCCTTCGGACGATGTGCTCGCAGGGTCGGTCGGGATCTCTCCCGTCGAAGGCCGCTCCGGGGTGTCGTCACCCGGCGGGGGCTTGCCCTGTACGGCCTTCGCGGCGCTGGGCACGAGAGGCAGGGGGCTGCGACCCACCTTACGTCCGCGTTCGCGCGGGAGGGTGAGCCGGAAGCTGGCACCTCGTCCCGGTTCGCCCCACGCTTCGAGCTTGCCGTTGTGCAGGTTGGCGTCCTCGACGCTGATCGCGAGACCGAGGCCGGTGCCGCCGGAGCGCCGGACCCGCGACGGATCGGAGCGCCAGAACCGGTTGAAGACGAGTTTCTCCTCCCCCGGTCGCAGGCCCACGCCCTGATCGCGCACGACGAAGGCCGCGGCCGCGTCGTCGGCGCGCAACCGCAGCAGGATGGGTTTGCCCTCGCCGTGATCGATCGCGTTGGCGAGCAGGTTGCGCAGGATGCGTTCGACGCGGCGCGGATCGACGTCGGCCTCGACGGACTCGTCCGGAAGGTCGACGATGAGCTCGGTGGCGGTCTCGCGGGCGAGGTGCCGCACGGTCGAGACGGCCGCACGCGCGCACATCCGCAGATCGAGTCGTTCGGAGGCGAGTTCGGCGACACCCGCGTCGTGCCGGCTGATCTCGAGCAGATCGTTGAGGAGGCTCTCGAAGCGGTCGAGTTCGGCGACGAGCAGTTCGGAGGACCGCTTGAGGACGGGGTCGAGCTCGTCGCTGCCGTCGTGGATGAGGTCGGCGGCCATACGGACGGTCGTGAGCGGGGTGCGCAGTTCGTGGCTCACATCGGAGGTGAACCGTTTCTGCAGGTTGCCGTACTCCTCGAGCTGGGTGATCTGCCGCGACAGGCTCTCGGCCATCTCGTTGAACGACATCGCCAGGCGCGCCATGTCGTCCTCACCGCGGACCGGCATGCGTTCCTTGAGCCGTCCGTCGGCGAAGCGCACGGCGATCCGGGAGGCCGACCGGATGGGCAGCACGACCTGCCGCGCGACGATCATCGAGATCGCGGCCAGCAGCACGAGCAGGACCACGGCACCGACGAGCAGGGTGCCGCGGACGAGGGCGAGGGTGCGTTCCTCACCGCCGAGCGGGAAGACGAGATACAGCTCGAGTGTCGAGATGTCGGAGTCGGTGGGGCTGCCCATGATCAGGGCCGGCCCGGTGTAGCCGTCGGGATCGGCGACCGTCGCGAACTGGTACGCGATCTGCCCGTTCTGGACGAAGGCACGCAGGTTCTGCGGGATCTGGTCGGCGGGCCCGCTCGAGGTGGGGGCCCGCGGACCGTCGCCGGGAACGATCAGGACGGGGTCGAAGGTTCCGGCGACGCCGGTGTCCTGTCCCCCGTCGCTGCCACGGCTGGTGAGGATCGCCGCGGCACCGTCGAGGCGGACCGCGAGCGAACCGGAGTCGTCGGCGCCCGCGAGTTGTCCCTCGACGAGTGCGCGCGAGCGATCCATCTCCTCGGTCGCCGCGTCGATCTTCACTTCGAGCAGTCGGTCGGTGATCTGGCTCGTGAGTACCACTCCGAGCACGAACATGACGATCAGCGACAGCGTGAGGGTCGAGGTCACGACCCGGAGCTGCAGGGATCGTCGCCAGGTGTGCGCGAGTCGGCTGCTCATCGACCGCGACCACCTCACCAGCGGCAGCGTCCTACGCGTGATACGCCGCCGAAGCCGGTAGGTTCGAATCACGGCGGTCCGGCCTTGTAGCCGACCCCCCGCACCGTGAGCACCGCCTCGGGATTCTCGGGATCCTTCTCGACCTTCGCGCGCAGACGCTGGACGTGGACGTTCACGAGCCGGGTGTCGGCGGCGTGCCGGTAGCCCCAGACCTGCTCGAGCAGGACCTCACGGGTGAACACCTGGCGCGGCTTGCGTGCGAGCGCCACGAGCAGGTCGAACTCGAGGGGCGTGAGCGAGATCGCCTCGTCGCCGCGGGTGACCTTGTGGGCGGGGACGTCGATGGTGATGTCCCCGATGTTCAGGACCTCCGCCGGTTCCTGCTCGGTGCGACGCAGCCGGGCCCGCACGCGTGCGACGAGCTCCTTCGGCTTGAACGGCTTGACGATGTAGTAGTCGTCGGCGCCCGATTCGAGGCCGAGCACGACGTCGACGGTGTCGGACTTGGCGGTGAGCATCACGATCGGCACACCGGAATCCGCGCGGAGCACACGGCACACGTCGATGCCGTTCATGCCGGGGAGCATGAGATCGAGCAGGACGAGGTCTGGCCGGATCTCGCGCACGGCACCCAGCGCCTGAGTGCCGTCCCCCACCACGAACGGTTCGAATCCCTCGCCGCGCAGCACGATCGTGAGCATCTCGGCCAGCGCGGTGTCGTCGTCGACTACCAGAATCCTCGGCTTCATAGCCTCTATCGTGTCACCCCTCGAACGTCGTGAAGCAGATTTGAGATGTCAACGGCGAGTTGTCGCGGGGAGGTCTGCGGGCCTGCGACCTCCCACGGAGACATCCACTGCTGCTGCGCGAGCCCGTCGTAGACCGCGCCGGTGCGCTCCTGCAGACCGGCATCGCGCTCGTAGGCGTCGCGATCGCGGTCGACCTCGGTCGCGGCGCGGTTACGGGCACGCTCGGCGGCGAGGGCGACCGGAACACGGAGCAGCACCTGCAGATCGGGCACCGGAAGCCCGAACCGTTCGAACTCGAGACGGCGGATCCACTCCACCGCCGGGCCGGGCGCATCCTGGTTCCGGCGCGCCGCGGTGTACGCGGCGTTGGACGCGACGTACCGGTCGAGCAGCACGATATCGTTGTCGGCGAGCAGCTTCCGCAGCTCGTCGGCAGCATCGCGACGGTCGAGCGCCCACAGCAACGCCATCGCCTCGACGCTCGAGGCGGTGTCGCCGTGCTGCCCGCGCAACGCCTCCGCGCCCAGATCGGCGTGGATCGACTGCCCGTACCGCGGGAAGGCCAGCGTCGCGACCTTCCGTCCAGCCTCGCGCCAGGTCTCGACGAGACCGGCGGACAAGGTCCGCTTGCCGGCCCCATCGAGACCCTCGACGACGATCAGATCACCCATGTGCCCTGTGATTTCCGATCACTCATGCGCTCTGCGTTCCCGTCGAGTTGCCGGGATCAGTAGCGGTAGTGCTCGGGCTTGTACGGGCCCTCGACGTCGACGCCGATGTACTCGGCCTGCTCCTTGGTCAGCTTCGTGATCTGTCCGCCGAGTGCCTCGACGTGGATCTTCGCGACCTTCTCGTCGAGGTGCTTGGGCAGGCGGTAGACCTCGTTGTCGTACTGGTCGGGCTTGGTCCACAGCTCGATCTGGGCGATCACCTGGTTGGCGAACGAGTTGCTCATCACGAAGGAGGGGTGGCCCGTGGCGTTGCCCAGGTTGAGCAGGCGGCCCTCCGACAGGACGATGATCGAATGGCCGTCGGCGAAGGTGAACTCGTCGACCTGCGGCTTGATGTTGATCCGCGTGACGTCGGCGGCCCGCTCGAGGCCGGCCATGTCGATCTCGTTGTCGAAGTGGCCGATGTTGCCGAGGATGGCCTGGTGCTTCATCGCCTTCATGTGCTCGAAGGTGATGATGTCCTTGTTGCCCGTGGCGGTGATGACGATGTCGGCCTGGCCGATGAAGTCCTCGACCGTCACGACGTCGTAGCCGTCCATCATGGCCTGCAGGGCGTTGATCGGGTCGACCTCGGTGACCGAGACGCGTGCGCCCTGGCCGCGCAGGGCCTCGGCGCAGCCCTTGCCGACGTCGCCGTAACCGCACACGAGCGCGGCCTTGCCGCCGATGAGGACGTCGGTACCGCGGTTGATGCCGTCGAGCAGCGAGTGCCGGGTGCCGTACTTGTTGTCGAACTTGCTCTTGGTGACCGAGTCGTTGACGTTGATCGCGGGGAACGCGAGCTCGCCGGCCGCGGAGAGCTGGTACAGGCGCAGGACGCCCGTGGTGGTCTCCTCCGTGACGCCCTTGACGGACTCGGCGACGGTGGTCCACTTCTTCGAGTCGGCCGCGAGCGAGCGGCGCAGCAGCTCGAGGAAGACCTTGTACTCTGCGGAGTCCTGCTCTTCGTCGCTCGGCGGGACGACGCCGGCCTTCTCGAACTGGGCGCCCTTGAGCACGAGCATCGTGGCGTCGCCGCCGTCGTCGAGGATCATGTTGGCGGGTTCGCCGGGCCAGGTGAGCATCTGCTCGGCCGCCCACCAGTACTCTTCGAGGGTCTCGCCCTTCCAGGCGAACACCGGGACGCCCTTGGGCTCCTCGGGGGTGCCGTGCGGGCCGACGACGACGGCCGCGGCGGCGTGGTCCTGGGTGGAGAAGATGTTGCATGACGCCCAGCGCACCTGCGCGCCGAGGGAGACGAGCGTTTCGATGAGCACAGCGGTCTGGACCGTCATGTGCAGCGAGCCGGAGATCCGTGCGCCCTTCAGCGGCTGCACCTCCGCGTACTCGCGACGCAGCGCCATCAGGCCCGGCATCTCGTGTTCGGCGAGCCGGATCTCCTTGCGCCCGAACTCGGCGAGGGACAGATCGGCGACCTTGAAATCGAGACCGTTGACCCGGTCGGCTACGAGCGTGGTGTCAGACACGTGCAGATGCCTCTTCCTGTCGGCAGACGATGTTGGTTCCAGGCTATACAACCTGCGCAAGAAGAGGCCCGGCAGATCGTCCCCCGACGGGATCCGTCCGCCGCACCTTCCGGTACGACGCCCGGACGTCAACCGCGTATGGCGGCCCGTTCGACGAACGGCACGAGCAGATCGGCGAGGTCGGCGGCGACATCACGCCCCGAGGCCGGGGGCATCGAGACGAAGCTCAGCGCGACCCGCACGACAGCGCGCGCGAGGATCCCCGCGTCGGATTCGGACGCCGCGATCCAGCTGTGGTGGAAGGTCTCCGTGAGGCGACCGGCGCCCCGCTCGAGGATGGGGGCGGCGTCGGTGGTGATCAACCGCAGCAGGTCGGGTTTGGCCTCCCCGCTCAGCAGCGACTGCACCAGGGGGTCGGCGGCGGACGCCTCGAAGAAGAAGGTGAATCCGTCCACGAGCGCGGCCCGCGCGTCGCCGACGTGGGCGTACACCGAATCGGCCACCGCATCGACGAACTCGTCGACCAGACGCAGCGCATATCCCTGGGCGAGCCCCTGCCGGGAGGAGAACTCCTTGTACAGGGTCTGCCGGCTGATACCGGCGGCTCGGGCGACGTCGCTCATGGTGACGGCCGACCAGTCGCGTTCGTGTAGCAGCTCGCGCATGGCGTCGAGGATCGTCGAGCGCAGCAGCACCCGACTTGCCTCGTGGAAGGGAACCCGCGCGTTCGGCATGGTGGGAACGCTCTCACGCACGGATGTGCTCGTCAAAGCAAGACGGGTAGTGATCCCCCGTGCAGCGGTTCACCGGCGGACGATCTCGACCATCTCGAAGTCGGCCTTGGCGGCGCCGCAGTCCGGGCACGACCAGTCGTCGGGGATGTCCTCCCACCGGGTGCCGGGTCCGATACCCTCGTCGGGCCACCCTTCGGCCTCGTCGTATTCGAATCCGCAGACGAGACAACGGAACAGACGGTAGTCGGCACTCACTGGGTGTACTCCTCGAAATCGGTCTTCTCCCGGACTCCGCAGTCGGGACACGGCCAGTCGTCGGGCACGTCGGACCAAGGGGTGCCGGCCGGAAAGCCCTCACGGGGAACGCCGGCGGTCTCGTCGTACACGAACTCACAGACGGGACAGCGGTAGGACGCCACGATCACTCCCCTTCCGCAGTAGTGGGATCCGATGCTCCGTAGCGGGCCAGGATCTTCTCGCGTCGACGCGGTTCGATGTTGACGCGGGTGATGTCGCCGTCGTAGTGGTCGAGCACGCGGTGGTCCATGACCTTGCGCCACAGCGGCGGGATGTAGGCGAGGGTGATCATCGTCGCGTAACCCGCGGGCAGTTGCGGTGAGATCTCCATGCTGCGCAGGGTCTGGTAGCGCCGCGTGGGGTTGGCGTGATGGTCGCTGTGCCGCTGCAGGTGGTACAGGAAGATGTTCGTCACCAGGTGGTCACTGTTCCAGCTGTGCGTGGGCGAGCAGCGCTCGTAGCGCCCCTTCGCGGTCTTCTGCCGCAGCAGACCGTAGTGCTCGAGATAGTTCACGGCCTCGAGCAACGAGAACCCGAACACCGCCTGGATCACGAGATACGGCGCGATCGACAGACCGAAGACACCGAGGAGCACCGCGTACAGCGCGACGGAGATCGCCCACGCGTTGAGGACGTCGTTGTGCACGCTCCACACCGGCTTGTCGAGCCGTTCGAGGCGGGCCCGTTCGAGGCGCCACGCCGACCGCAGGCTGCCGACGACGCTGCGGGGCAGGAATCGCCAGAAGCTCTCCCCGAACCGGGCAGAGGCCGGATCCTCCGGGGTGGCGACCCGCACGTGGTGGCCGCGATTGTGCTCGATGTAGAAGTGCCCGTAGAACGACGGGGCGAGCGCCCACTTCGACAGTCGCCGTTCGAATTCGATCTTCTTGTGGCCGAGTTCGTGTGCCGTGTTGATACCGATGCCCGCGACCACGCCGACCGAGATCGCGAGTCCGATCTTCGACATCACGCCGAGCCCGCCGTCGATGCCGAGCCAGGACAGGTCGTCGGCCGACCAGAGGTAGCAGGCGAAGACCAGCGACGCGAACTGGAAGGGCAAGTAGAGGTAGGTGCAGTAGCGGTAGAAGCGGTCGTTCTCGAGTTGCTCGAACAACTCGTCGGGTGGGTTCTCGCCGTCGGGGCCGACGAACAGGTCGAGCAGCGGGACGAGGACGTAGATCAGCAGGGGGCCTATCCACCACAGGACCGGGGTGACGCTCTGCAGCCCGAGTTCGTTACCGCCCCACACCAGGGCGGCGGCGACGAACAGCGCCGTCGGGGGCACCAGCCCCAGAAGCCACAGATGGCGTTTCCGGTCGCGCCACTGAAGGTCGGGTCGATCCACCGAATCCGCGGATGCCGTACTCATGTCGGGTCTCCTTCATCACCGTTGATGGCGCCGGGCACGCCACCGCACAGTGACGCACACCACTCATATCTTGACTCTAGGCCACTGTTCGTCCTAGGTCTAGACATATAGCCGATTTTGTAAATCTCACGAAGGTGCATCCGGAAACGACGAAGGCGAGCCCGTGCGGGCTCGCCTTCGGTTCGATTCCGTCCCTACCGGGACTCTGCTTCAGGACTCGTCGGTCGCCGATCCCGGCATCTCCCCGAGCCGGGCCCGGAAGACCTGGGTGTCCGCGGCACAACCGTGGACGGTCGGATTCCGGTCGCACGCCGACAACCACGCCGAGTCGCCGGGCCTCAGCGTCACCGACTCGCCGTCGCACTCGACGCGGGCATCGCCTGCGGTGCACAGCAGGATCTGTGGTCCGTCGGCACCGACCCCGAGGGCGTCGCCCGCGCCGAGATCGATGCGGGACAACGCGAACTCCGGTGCCGGGGTGCGGTAGCGGCGTTCGATCGGACTCTGCCCCGACCCGGTCTCCGCCGAGGCCTCCGGCACGGCTTCGAGAATCGGCACCGAGGCCGCACCGAAGTCGAGCACCCGCAGCAGTTCGGGCACGTCCACGTGCTTCGGGGTGAGACCACCGCGCAGCACGTTGTCGGAGTTCGCCATGACCTCGACACCCATGCCGTGCAGGTAGGCGTGCAGATTTCCCGCGTCGAGGTACAGGCCCTCGCCCGGCTGCAGGGTGATGCGGTTGAGCAGCAGCGAGGCGAGCACTCCGGCGTCGCCGGGATAGAAGTCCGCCAGCTGCAGGGCCGTGCGTACCTCCGGAACGAAATCGCGTTCGCCGTCCCGTCCGGCCGCGAGATAGGTGACGCAACCGTCGAGCACACGCGGCAGCAACGCTGCGAGAGCGGGCGGGGGCAACGTGATCCAGGTGGTGAACAGCGCCCGCAGACCGCTCGAATCGGGTTGGCCCGCGAGCAGTCCCACATAGGGGTCGAGTTCCGGCACGGCCAGCGCCTCGAACAGCTCCACGGTCCGTTTCGGGTCACGGAAGCCGGCCAGGGCCTCGAACCGGGTCAGCGCCACCACGAGTTCGGGCTTGTGGCTGGCGTCCTTGTAGTTGCGGACGGGCGAGTCGATCGGGATGCCGAGTGCTTCCTCACGAGCGAAGCCCTCGGCCGCCTGGCCGGCGCTGGGATGCGCCTGCAGCGACAGCGGCTCCTCCGCCGCCAGTAGCTTGAGCAGGAAGGGCAGGCGGGGACCGAACGCCCCCACCGTGCGATCACCGAGGTGTCGCTGCGGATCGGCCGACAACACGTCGAGCAGCGAGTGCTCGTCGCCGTCCGGATCCACCAGCCTGGCGGGATCGGCCGGGTGCGCACCGAGCCACAACTCGGCCTCGGGATGATGGGACGGCACATTGCGGCCACGCAGGGTGGCGATCGCGGTCCGCGATCCCCAGGCGTACGAGCGCACCGCACCTTCGAGTCGGTGCACTATCTCCCCCCTGCCAATCCGAGATATGCGGCCGCCATCTCTGTGCGGACGGTCAACACTGCCACCTGTTCCAGCACGGTCGGAACCGTGCTCGATTCGAATTCTCCGATCACGGACATCAATTCCACATCCGGAAGTGCCGCCGTCCTGCGCTGCGCCGCCGAGCGGTCGGGGTCGGTGCTGAGCACGAACACCCGTGCCGGTGCGATCGGCGCCGGTCCGTCCAGCTCCTCGTCGTGGAAGAACGGGTCGTAGTTCTCACCGCTCGCGGTGACCACATTCGTGAGCCGGTCGCGCGCGACCAGCACGTCGCTCAGTGCCGCAGCGCCGGCGACCACACCCGCCTCCTGGAGCAGGGCCTCCGACGCGTGCCGTGCGAGCACCGTCGTCGCGGCGGAGTCTCCCGCGAACGCCACGCGACGCGACTGCATGCGCACCGCGAGCGACTTTGCGGGATTGTGGAAGACCTCGTTCGCCGGATGATTGCGCGCCGCTTCCTCGTCGGCCGTGTCGGCGACCTCGGCGAGCGGCGGGACACCGGTGATCCGGACGGCGCGCTGCAACACGCCGAGCACCGCACAGAACACCGCGACGTGCCGGGCGAGCACGTACCGGGTCTGGACCCGGACGCGCGGCGGCAACAACATCGCGCGACCGGCCGAGACCGCCCGCACCGGACCTTCGTCGGGGGCGTCGACGACGACCTCAGCGCTGCGACGCAGTCCGGCGTCGATGCTGCGCGCCAACTCTGGATCGCCGGCGTCGTTTCCCGAGACCACCACGACATCGAGCGCGCCGACCCACGGCGGTGTGGTCGGCGCGGAGATCAGCGGTACACCGGCCTGCCCACCGAACATCGCGACGACCAGTTCCGCGGCCGAGCGGGCGCGGGCGTCGGTGCCGACGAAGACCACACTGCGGGGGTGCATGTCGGTGAGCCGGCCGAGCAGACCTTCGTCGACCGCCGCGGCGACCGCGCGGATCTGGGCGCCGCCGAGGGCCGCGCTCCTGAGGATGCCGTCGACATCGGCGGCGAGAACACCGCCCGCATCGTCGAAGTCGAACAGCGGTGAGGGTGCCGTCACGACCGCATCACCTTCCTTCCGCCGCCGCGACCTCGGCGAGCCGGCTGACAGGGCCCGGTGGGGCCACCGACCCGAGATCGGTGCTCCGCCGAACCGACACCGGCACGACCTGTCCCGGCACTTCGATTATTCCCGTTGTCCCTCCGCCTACGCACGAACGACGGAAAGGATCTCCTTCACCAATGCCTCGACCTCACCGTCCGTGCGGGCCTCCACGTTGAGCCGCAGCAACGGCTCGGTGTTGGACGCACGCAGGTTGAACCATGCGTTGTCGGGCAGGTCGACGGTGACACCGTCGAGCCGGTCGATCGAGACCGCGCGGTCCTCGAACGCCGCGACGACGGCCTCGGTGCGCTCGGCAGCATCGGCGACCGTCGAGTTGATCTCGCCCGACGCCGCGTACCGGTTGTAGGAGCTCATCAACTCGGAGAGCGGACCGTCCTGCGAGGCGAGTGCGGCGAGGACGTGCAGCGCCGCGAGCATGCCGGAGTCGGCACCCCAGAAGTCGCGGAAGTAGTAGTGCGCCGAGTGTTCCCCGCCGAAGACGGCACCGGTCTCGGCCATCTGCTGCTTGATGAACGAATGCCCGACCCGGGTGCGCACCGGCTTGCCGCCCTGCTCGGCGACGAGTTCGGGCACCACGCGCGAGGTGATGAGGTTGTGGATGATCGTCGAGCCGGGTTCCTTGGCGAGTTCGCGGGCGGCGACGAGCGCCGTGACCGCGGACGGGGTGACCGGCTCGCCGCGCTCGTCGACGACGAAGCAGCGGTCGGCGTCGCCGTCGAAGGCCAGGCCCACGTCGGCACCGGACTCGACGACCAGACGCTGGAGGTCGACGAGGTTGGCGGGGTCGAGGGGGTTGGCCTCGTGGTTCGGGAAGGTGCCGTCGAGTTCGAAGTACAGCGGCACGAGATCGACGGGCAGGGCACCGAAGACGGCGGGGACGGTGTGGCCTCCCATGCCGTTGCCGGCGTCGACCGCCACCTTCAGCGGACGCATCTCCGCGAGATCGACCAGGCCGCGGACGAACGAGGCGTAGTCCTCGAGGACGTCCTGCTCGGTGATGTTGCCGCGCTCGCCGTCGTAGGCGGGCACCCCCTCGACGAGGTCGGCGGAGATCTGCGCCAGACCGGTGTCCTGACCGACGGGCTTGGCACCGGCACGGCAGAGCTTGATGCCGTTGTACTTCGCGGGATTGTGGCTGGCCGTGAACATCGCGCCGGGTGCGTCGAGCAGGCCCGACGCGAAGTAGAGCTGGTCGGTGGATGCGAGGCCGATCAGCACCACGTCGAGTCCCTGGGCGGTGACCCCGTCGGCGAAGGCCTGCGAGAGCGAGGGGGACGAGGCGCGCATGTCGTGCCCGATCACCACACGGTCCGCGCTGCCCTCACTGCGCAACAGGCGTGCGAACGACGCTCCGACCTCGCGGACGAACTCTTCGTCGATCTGCTCTCCGACGACACCCCGTACGTCGTAGGCCTTGATGACTGCTGACACCGACTCGGCAGCTCTCGCCACTGTATTAGCTCCTGAACTCGACTCGTGCGATACCGTCCTCCGCGACATCGCACTCGCTCAGCCTAGTGCGAACGGCTCAGGACGTGGGATCGGGAAGAACACGCAGGTGACCGCGTCGGCCGGTGCGTGCGGTGGGAGGCACGACGGCCCGTTGGGGTTGCTCGGCGTCGTCGTCGCTCGCGTCGGAACGGGAACGCTCCCCCAGACCGGCCTCGCGTACGGCCTCGGCGAGGGCGGTCAGATCGTCCTCGTCGGGGGTGGCCGACGAGAACGCTCCCTCGTATCGGACGAGTTCCCAGCCCTTGGGTGCCGTGATGCGCGAACCGTGCATCTCGCAGAGATCCCACGAGTGCGGTTCCGCGACGGTCGCCAAGGGACCGACAACGGCAGTGGAGTCCGAGTACACGTAGGTCAGCGTCGCAACAGCAGGGTTCTTGCACCCAGGCCGGCAGCATCGACGCAGTGTTCTCACGACTGGGAGCGTAGCGCGCCGGACGCGCCAGGACTATTCGGACACACCGAATGGGTGGAGCGATTTTCGTGTCGTAGTGTCCATGGCATGGTCCGCGCACGACGTTCCCGCCCTGTGTCGTCCCGTGCCGTGGCACGCCGCGGCAGGGGAATCCGCGGTCCCCTGTTCCCGCAGAGCCTGCCGGCGTGGAAGACACGCGCAGAGAAATTCGACCTGCTCGTATTGGGGGCGTTCGCGCCGATCGACGCGCGCTGGCACGACCGCCTCACCAAGCTCGACATCGCCGTCGACGAGGTCCCGAAGATCCGGGCACGCGACCCCGACTCGGTCAACTGGCCGGACGAGGTGGTTGCCGACGGGCCGGTGCCGCTGTCCCGGCTCGTGCCGGCGGGGATCGATCGACGAGGCGCTGCCACCCGGGCGCGGATCGTGTTGTTCCGCCGACCTCTCGAGGTGCGCGCGAAGGATCCGGACGATCTGACGGATCTGGTGCACGACGTCCTCGTGCACCAGGTGGCCACCTATCTCGGCGTCGAACCGGAAGTGGTGGATCCGACACTCGACGAGGACGACGAGGACTGAGAAACGTTCCGGATACATGACGAAGGCCGGGTTGCTCGTCCCCCACGGCCGCAACCCGGCCTTCGTCATCCGATTCGGTGTTTCACACGGTCCCGCACTCCCCGTACCGGGCCGAACTCCTCGTCAGACTATTCCGCGCTTGAGGCGACGGCGTTCCCTCTCGGAGAGCCCGCCCCAGATACCGAACCGCTCGTCGTGAGCGAGAGCGTATTCGAGACATTCGTCCCGGACCTCACACCCCATGCAGATGCGCTTGGCCTCTCTGGTGGAGCCACCCTTCTCGGGGAAGAATGCCTCCGGATCGGTCTGCGCACAGAGCGCACGCTCCTGCCACTGCTCCTCGCCGTCCGCTGGGTCACCGAATCCCGAGATCAAACTCAGGACGGGCACCCCGACGTCCGGGTAGTCACAGACGGCCTCGACTTCAGTATCGCTTCGAGTGAGCTCGAAGCTGTCGCGCTCGCCGGCCATTGTCCCTCCTCACCTGCAGCGCCGAATCATGACCGGGGATCAACCCGCTGCCATCCTTCGAATACTCGTTCGAATGCGGGTTCACCGCAAGGGATCTCGAATTCGATTATCGAATGACATGTATGTGATTAGACACTTCGGGTGTGTCGCGGTCAAGCGGAGCGGCGTTGTTCACATATCATCGGCCGCTTTGCCGAAACGCGTTTCGGACGGTGCTCGACCGGGTAGGCGACGCACCGCTTAGGCTTGGGCCGTGAATGTGACTGTATTGGTCGGAGGTGTCGGTGGGGCGCGTTTTCTCTCAGGTTTGCGCCGGCTTCTCGATATTTCTCCGGGCGTGGAGCCGAATCCGGACGCGGCACACCGCATCACCGCGATCGTCAACGTCGGCGACGACGTGTGGATGCACGGCCTGAGGATCTGTCCGGATCTCGACACCTGCATGTACACCCTCGGCGGTGGGATCGACACCGAACGCGGCTGGGGCCGCGCCGGTGAGACCTGGAACACCAAGGAGGAACTCGCCGCCTACGGGGCGATCCCCGACTGGTTCGGTCTCGGCGACCGCGACATCGCCACCCACCTCATCCGGACGCAGATGCTGCGGACCGGCTATCCGCTCTCCGCGATCACCGAAGCACTGTGCACGCGGTGGAAGCCGGGTGTGACCCTGCTGCCGGTCTCCGACGACCGCAGCGAGACCCACGTCGTCATCACCGATCCCGAGGACGGTGAACAGCGGGCCGTGCACTTCGAGGAATGGTGGGTCCGCCACCGCGCCCAGGTGCCCACCCACAGCTTCGCCCACATCGGCGCAGAAGAGGCAGAGCCCGCTCCCGGTGTGCTCGAGGCGATCGAGAACGCCGACGCCGTCGTTCTGGCCCCGTCGAACCCCGTCGTGAGCGTCGGAGCGATCCTCGCGATCCCCGGTATCCGTGGGGCGCTGCGCACCACGTCGGCGAAGGTCGTCGGCCTGTCCCCCGTCATCGACGGCAAGCCCCTGCGCGGCATGGCCGATGCGTGCCTGGACGTCATCGGAGTGGAGACCACCGCCGAGGCGGTCGGCCGGTACTACGGCGCCCGCTCGGGCACAGGCATTCTCGACGGCTGGCTCGTGCACTCGACCGACAACGCCGAGGTGCCAGGCGTCGAGGTCCGATCCGTTCCCCTGCTCATGACCGACACCGACGCGACGGCCGAGATGGCCCGCGCCGCCCTCGACCTCGCCGGAGTGACCCTGTGATGCCGGACGCCGTCGCCGACCCTGCAGTGCGCGACCACGCGCCGGGCGGCCCGATCGAGATCCTGCCCGTCGCCGGGCTTCCCGAATTCCGGCCCGGCGACGACCTGGCCGCAGCCGTCGCGCAGGCCGCACCGTGGCTGGCCGACGGGGACGTCCTCGTCGTCACCAGCAAAGTGGTCTCGAAGGTCGAGGGACGGATCGTGGCCGCGCCCACCGATCCCGACGCCCGCGACGCGCTCCGCCGGCGCCTGGTGAACCAGGAAGCGGTGCGCGTGCTGGCACGCAAGGGCCGCACCCTCATCACCGAGAACAAGCTCGGCATCGTGCAGGCAGCCTCCGGCATCGACGGATCCAATGTCGACAGCGCCGAACTCGCGCTGCTGCCCGAGAACCCCGATGCGAGCGCAGCGGCGCTCCGCGAACGGATCGGTGCGCTGCTCGGCGTCCGGGTCGCCGTGGTGGTCACCGACACCATGGGCCGCGCCTGGCGCAACGGCCAGACCGACGCCGCGATCGGCTCGTCCGGGCTTCCAGTCCTGCACGGCTACGCCGGCTCCCACGACTCGCAGGGCAACGAACTGCAGGTGACGTCCGTGGCGGTCGCCGACGAGATCGCCGCCGCAGGCGATCTGGTCAAGGGCAAGCTCGGCGGTGTGCCCGTCGCCGTGGTACGCGGACTCGGCCTGCCCGACGACGGATCCACCGCCCGCGCCCTGATCCGCAGCGGCGAGGACGACCTGTTCTGGCTCGGCACCGAGGAGGCTCTCGAACGCGGTCGGCGCGAGGCGCTGCTGCTGCGCCGGTCGGTGCGGCAGTTCGCCTCCGAGCCCGTCGATCCCGAGGATCTGCGCGAGGCGGTCGCCGAGGCCCTCACCGCACCCGCACCTCATCACACCCGTCCGGTCCGGTTCGTGTGGGTGCGCACCGAGCAGGTGCGCCGCCGGCTCCTCGACCGCATGCGCGACAGGTGGGCCGAGGATCTCCACGGCGACGGACTCGACCCGGTGGCCGTCGAACGCCGGATCTCCCGCGGCGCGATCCTCTACGACGCACCCGAGGTGATCGTCCCCTTCTGGGTGCCCGACGGCGCACACCACTATCCGGATGCCCGTCGCACCGCGGCCGAGGCGACGATGTTCACCGTCGCCGCCGGCGCCGCGGTGCAGGGCCTGCTCGTGTCCCTGGCCACCCGCGGGCTCGGCAGCTGCTGGATCGGTTCGACGATCTTCGCTCCCGAGGTGGTCCGCGAGGAACTCGGTCTTCCCGCCGAGTGGTCGCCGCTCGGGGCGGTCGCCGTCGGTTACCCGCTCACCGAACCGGAACCGCGCGAACCCGCGGACCCGGGCGACGCCCTCGTGGAGCTGTAGTCGTGTCGGCGCGTTCCCTGCACGCCTCGGCGATCGACCGGCTCACCGCCTGGCGCACCGACTCGGAAGACGCCGAATCGCTGCGGCACACGATGCTGGCGTTCCTCGATTCGGCGCCCGACGGGTGCCTGCGCGAACACGTGCCCGGCCACATCACGGCGTCGTCGATCGTGCTCGACGCCGACCACCGCAACGTGTTGCTCACCCTGCATCCGCGGGTGGGGCGGTGGATCCAGCTCGGCGGTCACTGCGAGCCGTCGGACGACACGGTCGTCGACGCGGCCCTGCGCGAGGCCACCGAGGAATCCGGCATCGCCGATCTGGTGATCGATCCGGAACTGCTGTCGGCGCACACGCATCCGATCACGTGCTCCCTCGGCGTGCCCACCCGTCACCTCGACCTGCGGTTCCTGGTGACCGCACCCGTCGGTGCCCGGCCGGTGCGCAGCGACGAATCCACCGACCTGCAGTGGTGGCCCGTCGACGCGCTTCCGTCGGAGGCCGAGCACGAGACCATCGCGCACATGGTCCGGCTCGCCGCGGCCCGACGGGCCTGAGACGCCGCGGCCCGACGGGCCTGAGACGACCACGCTCGTCCCGGTGGGTTGCCGGGACGAGCGTGAGGTCGGAACCGGGCCGTGAGGTCAGAACCGGACAGGGCCGAGGTCGGGGTATTTCGGGGTGATGCCGTCGCCGGAGGATACTCCGCGCAGCCGCCGGCCCACCCAGGGGACGAGGAACTCGCGCATCCACGCGCGGTCCGCGGCGCGTTCCTGGGCCCGTGTGAGGACGGGTGCCTCGTCGAACTCCACCGGTCCGAGACCGTGTGCGACGCCCAACAGATCGAGCACGCGGATCGCCATGTTGTGGTGGCCGGCCGCGGACATGTGCAGCCGGTCGAAGTCCCACATGCGCAGATCGCGGTACTCGTCGAACCGCCAGAAGTCGACGATGGTCGCCCCGTGTCGATCGGCGATCGCCCGGACGAGTTCGTTGTACACGGCCCAGCGGCCGCGCAGCATCCCGAAGACCGGCGCCCAGCTGCCGTCGTAGGCCGTCCACATCAGGATGCGGGCGCCGGTCGCGGCGAGCTTGCCGATCGCCTCGTCGTATTCCGCCGCGAGCGCGTCGAGGTCGAGCTTCGGACGCATGAGGTTGTTGCCGCCGGCATAGATCGTCACGAGATCGGGACGCATCGCCACGGCGGTCTCGAGCTGCTCGTCGATGATCGGTCGCAGCAACCGGCCCCGGATGGCGAGGTTCGCGTACGCGAAGCTCTCCGAGTGCCGCGCCAGCTCACTGGCGACGAGATCGGCCCAACCGCGCAGCCCGTTGGCACGCGCCGGATCCGGGTCGCCGACTCCCTCGGTGAACGAATCACCGAGGGCCACGTATCTTTCGAAACCCACTTCGACCTCTCGACTCACACGTCGGTACTGAACCGGATACCGCCGTCGGGGATCTTCACTCCCGGCCACACCCGGGCACCGCGCAGCAGCTCGCATCGCGCACCGATATCGGCGCCGTCACCGATCACACCGTCGCGGATCAAGGCCCGCGGACCGACCCGTACACCGAAACCGATGATGCTCCGTTCGACCACCGCACCGGCCTCGACCCGCGCACCGTCGAAGATCACCGCGCCGTCCAGGCGGGCACCCGCACCGATCTCGGCGCCGCGGCCGACGACCGTGCCCCCGATGAGCAGGGCGCCCGGGGCCACGGAGGCACCCGGATGCACGAGCGACTCGCCGCGCTGCGGCGGGAGCGCCGGGGACGGAGCGATACCGCGGACCAGATCGGCCGAGCCGCGGACGAAATCCTCCGGGGTTCCCATGTCGCGCCAATAGGCCGCGTCGACGTGCCCGAACACCTTCTTGCCCTCGGTCAGCAGCGCCGGGAACACCTCGCGCTCCACCGACACCGGACGGCCTTCGGGGATCTGCTCGATGATCTCGCGGCGGAAGACGTAGCAACCGGCGTTGATCTGATCGGTCGGCGGATCCTGAGTCTTCTCGAGGAAGGCGGTCACCCGGCCGTCCTCGTCGGTCGGCACACAGCCGAAGGCACGCGGATCGCTCACCCGCACCAGGTGCAGGGTCACGTCCGCCTCGGTCCGCACGTGGGTGTCGAGCACCGCACCGAGATCGGTGCCACCGAGCACGTCGCCGTTGAAGACCATCACGTTGTCGGCGCGCAGCCTCGGCAGCACGTTGCGGATACCGCCGCCGGTGCCGAGCGGCTCGGTCTCGGTGACGTACTCGATCTCGAGCCCGAAGTCGGAACCGTCGGCGAAGTGCTGCTCGAAGACCTCGGCCTTGAACGAGGTGCCGAGGACGACGTGTTTGATGCCTGCCTCACGGATCCGCGCGAGCAGATGGGTGAGGAAAGGCACCCCCGCGGTGGGCAGCATCGGCTTGGGTGCCGACAGCGTCAACGGGCGTAGCCGCGTGCCCTGTCCGCCGACCAGAATCACCGCATCGGTGTGCGGTGCCGACTCACTCGTCATCGTCTCCCCTGTTCACTGTCGTGCCGACCCGAATGTTCCGGTCGGTCCTCCCGTTCCGACGCTCCCGCACGGCCGCTGCGACCGCCACTCGCGATCGCACCGCGAGCCCGGCCCGCAGAGCCCACCGCAGCGGTGCCTGCCACCCGTGGGGGTGACGGTCCGCCTGGAAGCGGTAGGCACTCTCATGATGTGCCGGAAGCATCAGTTCGGGGTGCCGTCCGGCCGCGTGGCCCTTGGCGTGCGTGACCACCGCGGACGGCACGTACACGTTGAGCCAGCCCGCTCGTCCGAGCCGGTCGCCCAGGTCCACGTCCTCCATGTACATGAAGTACCGCGAATCGAAGCCGTCGATCGAATCGAAGGCCGCTCGCCGTAGCAGCAGGCACGATCCGGACAGCCAGCCCACGGGGCGTTCGCTGATCTCCTCGTTCTCCTGCCGGTAGCGACGCGTCCACGGATTGGCCGGCCAGACGGTGCCGAGCAGCGCGTGACCGGCACCGGAGGCGAGGGTGGGGACGGTGCGTGCCGAGGGGTAGACGCTTCCGTCGGGTTCGTGGATCAGCGGCCCGAGCGAGCCGGCTCGCGGCCAGCGACGCGCCGCCTCGAGCAGTTCGTCGATCGAACCGGGGTGCCACCGGACGTCCGGGTTCGCGACGATCACGAACTCCGCGGACGGGTCGATCTCGGCGACCGCGCGATTGATCGCCCCGCCGTATCCGATGTTTCCCCCGGTCCGGAGCAGTCGCACGTTCTCGTGTGCCGCCTCGGCGGCCTCGGGAGCACCGTCGATCGAACCGTTGTCGGCCAGGATCACCTGCGTCGGCAGAACGGTCGCGGAGGTGAGCGAGGTGAGAAAGTTCTCGAGGTGCTCACCGGGCGAATAGGTCACCGTCACCACGGCCAGCGTCGAATCCACGCCGGTCACCTTAGCGACCTCGACGGTGTGCGACACCTCACGGGCCGTTTCCTCCCACGTCATCGCGCGGGCGGCACGGTTCCGCTACCGGCGATCGCCTCGTGCAGTGCCTCCCGCCACGGACGGAAGCGCGTCAGGCCGGCACCGATCCAGGCACTGTCGTCGAGCACCGAATAGGCCGGCCGCGGCGCGGGGCGGACGAACTCGTCGCTGCCACAGGGTTGCACCCGCTCCGGGTCGGCGCCGATCTCCTCGAAGACCGCCCGGGCGAGGTCGAACCACGTCGCTTCTCCGGCGTTCGTGGCATGCAGAATCCCACCGGGGATCCGGTCACCGTGCTCGGCGAGTTCGATCAGTCCGTCGGCCAGGTCGCGCGCGTAGGTGGGGCAACCGCGTTGGTCGTCGACGACGCGCAGGGTCTCCCGCTCGCCTTCGAGCCGCCGCATGGTCGCGACGAAGTCGTTGCCGTCGCCGGTGTACACCCAGGCGGTGCGCACGACGTGCGCGGTGGGAAGCACCTCCAGCACCGCCCGTTCACCGGCGAGTTTGGTGCGGCCGTAGGCCGTGCGCGGGCCGGTCGGCGCGTCCACGCAGTAGGGCTCGGTCGCGTCGCCGGCGAAGACGTAGTCGGTGGAGACATGGACGAGACGGGCACCTTTGTCGGCACAGACGGCGGCCAACACGCCCGGGCCCGTGCCGTTCACCACAGCGGCCCGGTCCTCGTCGGTCTCGGCCGCGTCGACGGCGGTGTACGCGGCGGCGTTGATCACCACGGATCCCGGTTCGACCGCGGCGGCCACGGCCTGTGGATCGGTGATGTCCACCTCGGACGATCCGACACCGCGGATCGGTATCCCCGCCGCGGTGCCGCGGTTCACGAGATGACGGCCGAGCTGGCCACGGGCTCCGGTGACGAGAACGCTACGCACTCGGAGAAGTCTGGCACGCCGGAGTGGTGCGCGCCGGGCGAGCGTCCCCACCAGTAGCCTTCAACCGAGAGGTACATCCACAGACCCCGTACCACCCACAGGAGGAGTACCAGGTGCCGCCAGAGCCGCGTCGCCGCACCGGCCGACGTCCCGCCCCCACGGGACGTCGCACCCGCGCGGGCGATCCGACAGCTGCCGACGGCAGGTACGGGTCGGATCCCGGTCCCCGGCAGTCCCGGCGTTCCGCGCGTCGCGAGCCCCCCTCACGCAGCCCCGGAGCACCGGCGGAGGCACGGGTGTACAGCGGAAGGCCGTGGCAGATCGCCGTCGCGATCGCGGCGTGCCTCGTGCTGGTCGTCACCGGTGCGGCGTGGCGCAGCGTCGACGCGCTGCAGTCGTCGCTGGCCTCGGTCCGCGGCCTGGCCCTCGGCGACGGCGAGGACGGCGCCGTCGACATCCTGCTGGTGGGCACGGACAGCCGCACCGACGCGCACGGCAATCCTCTCTCCCAGCGCGAGCTCGACGCGTTGCGCGCCGGCGAAGAAGTAGCGAACAACACCGACACGATCATCCTGATCCGCGTGCCGAACGACGGCCGGTCGGCCACTGCGATGTCGATCCCCCGCGACACCTACGTCGAGGTGCCCGAGATCGGGATGTCGAAGATCAACGCGGCCTACGGCGCCACGAAGGCGAACCGGCGCGCCGAGCTCGTCGAAGCGGACGCCGACGCGACCGAGGCCGAACTCGAGAAGGAATCGACCCAGGCAGGCCGGGAGGCGCTCATCGAGTCGGTCGCCGACCTGACGGGTGTGACGGTGGACCACTACGCCGAGGTCGGACTCCTCGGCTTCGTGCTGCTCACCGACGCCGTCGGCGGTGTCGAGGTGTGCCTGAACGCACCGGTCGACGAGCCGCTGTCGGGTGCCCGTTTCGATGCCGGTGAGCAGACCCTGCAGGGTTCGGACGCACTGAGCTTCGTCCGCCAGCGTCACGACCTGCCGCGCGGCGATCTCGACCGGATCGTGCGGCAGCAGGTGTTCATGGCGTCGCTGGCACAGAAGGTGCTCAGCGCCAAGACGTTGTCCAACCCGTCGAAGGTGAGTCAGCTGACCGCCGCAGTGCAGCGCTCGGTGGTGCTCGACTCCGATTGGGACATCATGGCGCTCGCGACGCAGTTGCAGGGCCTCGCCGGTGGCGACGTGACCTTCTCGACGATCCCGGTGCAGGACATCAACGCGATGACCGACTACGGCGAGTCGGTCGTGCAGGTCGATCCGGACGAGGTGCGCTCCTTCGTCGCCGAGTTGATCGGCCGCGAACCGGACGGCAGCGAGACCACCTCGACCCCGGTGCCCGCTCCCGACATCGACGCGTCGACCGTTACGGTCGACGTCGCGAACGCCGGATCCGTGTCCGGCCTGGCCTCCCAGGTCTCCACGGCTCTGTCCGAGGAGGGCTACGTCGAGGGCGAGGTGGGCAACTACACCGGTTCCGGTGTGGGCACGTCGACGGTCTTCGGTGCCGATGAGGACTCCGACGAGACCCGCGCGGTGGCCGCGGCGCTCGGTGGTCTCGCCACCGAGTCCGATCCCTCGCTCCCGGCCGGCACCGTGCGGGTCGTGCTCGCCGGCGACTACACCGGCCCCGGCTCGTCGTCGTACTCCGGTTCGTCCACCGCCGCATCCGCCTCCGACATCGGCGTGAGCCCGGCCGGTGGCACCGCCACCCCGGCTCCCGCCGCACCGCCCATCGATGCGGGCTCCGACGGCCCGCGCTGCGTGAACTGACACCTGTGTGAACCGACAGTCGCGCGAACAGAATCCGAGAAGAAGGACATCGTGACCACCCTGACCGACGCACTGCTCGACCCGATCCTCGCCGAAGATCCGGCGGGTCCGCGGATCACCTGGTACGACGACGCGACCGGCGCGCGGATCGAACTGTCGGCGCTCACCCTCGCCAACTGGGCTGCCAAGACGGCCAATATGATTCGCGACCAGTTCGGAGTCCTTCCGGGAGGTCGGGTGGCGGTGCTGCTTCCCGCCCACTGGCAGAGCGCCGCGGTCCTGCTGGGCGTGTGGTGGGCAGGGGCCGAGGTCGTCCTCGACGCCGACCCGGATGCCGATCTCGCTCTCGTCACCCCCGACCGGTTGGACGAGGTCGACACGGTTGCCGAGGTCGCGGCGTTGTCGCTCGACGCCTTCGGTGCCCCCGTGCGCGACCTGCCGCCAGGGATCACGGACTATGCGACGGACGTGCGGATGCACGGCGACCAGTTCCGATCCTCCGGTGCGGGCGACGCGGTGCTCGCCGGACGTTCGCAGTCGGACGTGCTCGCTGCCGCCACGGAGTCGGCGTCGGCGGCGGGTATCGGCAGCGGCGACCGCGTGTTGTCGTCCCGGTCCTGGTCGCAGCCCGACGCTCTCGTCGCCGGACTGCTCGCGGTGCTCGCGGCCCGGGCGTCGCTTGTACAGGTGAGCAATCCCGACCCGGAGGCCACCGAACGCCGCGTCGCGAGCGAGAAGGTCACGGTTCGTCTGGACGGGTGATCCCGCGCTCCGCGCGGTAGCCGCCATCGGCGAGTCCCGCCTCGATCTCGAACCTGTTGCGGGACCCCGGGTTGCGGAGTTCCTCCCACAGATAACGCACCGCGAAGCCGATGCCGTAACGGGCCCACTGGTCCGCGTGTACGGATTCGTGGCGCAGCAGCGCCCGCGTCGGTGGCCTACGGGTGAGGAAGACACCGCCGACGGTGGTGCCGCCGCGCGCGAAGCCACCGCGCATACCGCTGCAGACGAACAAGCCGAACTCGTCGTCGAAGGACACCGAGCCGCCCCAGGCCCTGCCCCACACCGTCGCGAGCGCGGTGACGAACCGCACCGACGGGACCCCGCGCGACACCCGTATCGCCCTGGCACGCTTCCGGCCCCGTCCCGACACGGCTCGAGCCTACGCCGACTCGATCGGTCCGATCCTCTGCCGACTTCGTCGGCCTGATTCTCTGCCGACTTCGTCGGCCTAGTTGTAGTTCCCAGGCAGGTTGTGAACGGCGTGCCGCCACGAGATAGGTGAGGACCTCCGGTATCGGTGTGGTTACCACACACACCCCGACTACCGGAGGGCCCTCATGACACACGCTAACGCCTATCTGACCCCACGTGGCCGATTGGCCCTGGCC
>NZ_JBNQFT010000015.1:0-112689 GCF_050321925.1 Rhodococcus sp. IEGM1339 | reverse complement strand
CGCCCGGTCCCATTCCGAACCCGGAAGCTAAGCCTGTCTGCGCCGATGGTACTGCACTCGACAGGGTGTGGGAGAGTAGGACACCGCCGAACACCCGTTACCGAAGACCCCCAACATTGTTGGGGGTCTTCGGCTTTGAGGAGGGGAGCCGCTTTCGCGGGTCCCCTTTTTTCGTACGCGGACATTCGGTCGGGCTATGCTCGGATACGTGGGGCGGAACGGGCCGGCGACAAGCGTGACCGGTGATTTCGAACTCACCATGGACGAACTGCGGGCGGTCGTCCGATACGTGACGGAGAGTGCACAGGACGTGCTTCCCGTCTTCGAGGAATCCGTGCCCGAGGACCGTCGTCCACGTTCAGCACTCGATGCGGCGCGAGAATTCGTCGACGGTGCGCGACGAACGAGACTCCAGCGCGTCGCCGCCCTGGATGCCCACCGAGCTGCGAAGGATGCACCGACGGAAGCGGCTTCCCTCGCCGCGCGGTGTGCCGGCGATGCCGCCGCGGCTGCCTATCTGCACCCGATCGCGAAGGCCACTCAGGTCGGGCACATCCTGCGTACCGCTGCGAGTGTCGCTCGCATCGCCGAACTCCGTGCGGGCGGAGACCCGACGGCAGCTGCGGACTCGCTCGACGACGCCCGGCGCCGTGCGACCCCCGTGGTGGTCGACGTCCTGTCCAGATATCCGATCGCCCCTACCTCGAGAAGTCGTGTCGGACAGTTGATGAGCGCACTGGATGCATCTCTGCGCCCTCGGAACTAGGCGGTCGGTGCCGGGGGAAGCTCTCGCGTGCTCAACCACGCCTCCCACAGCGGCCGGAGCGAGACGTCCGAGAAACGTGCGGCGAGATCCTTGAACTGCGCCGTCGTCACGTTGCCGTGCCGGTGTTCCGCGGTCCACGTCCGTAGGAGGGTGAAGAACGGCTCGTCGCCGAGCTGCACTCGCAGGGCGTGCAAAGTCAGTGCTCCGCGCTTGTAGATGCGGTCGTCGAACATGTCCTTCGGGCCCGGATCCTCGAGCAGGATGTCCTGCGGCTTGCGGGCCAGACCCCGGTGGGCGTCGAGCGCATGTGCATGCGCCGACCTGCCGCCCGAGTTCTCCGACCACAACCACTCCGCGTAGCACGCGAATCCTTCGTGGAGCCAGATGTCGCACCAACGGTTCAGCGTGAGGCTGTTGCCGAACCACTGGTGCGCCAACTCGTGTGCGACGAGCCGTTCCTCGCGGCCGGTGCCGTCGCAGAAGTTCGCGCCGAAGATCGACAATCCCTGTGCTTCGAGGGGGATCTCGAGGTCGTCGTCGGTCACCAGAGCGGTGTAGTGCGCGAACGGGTACGGGCCGAACAGGCGCGTGAACAACTCGAGCATCTCGGTCTGGCGAGCGAAGTCCCGATCGAACGCCGCGCGCAACCGAGGCGGATGGATGCCGTACTGGGGCACGGGTTCGTTTGAGAGGGTGCGTATCTCGTAGTGCCCGGTCTGGACCGTGGCGAGATAGGTCGCCATGGGTTCGGGTTGCTCGTAGACGCGGGTGGTGCGACTCGCCTTCGTGGTCTTGTGCACGAGGGTGCCGTTCGCGATCGCGACGAACGGAGCGTCGGTGGTGACCGCGATGCGGTAGGTGGCTTTCGAACCGGGATGGTCGTCGCAGGGGAACCAGGTGGGTGCGCCGTTGGGCTGACTCGCGACGAGCGAACCCTCGTCGAGTTCTTCCCAACCGACCTCACCCCACATGGTCCGCAGTGGGGTGGGGGTTCCCGAGTACTGCACACCGAAGACGAGGACCGCCCCGGCAGGGAGTTTCTCGGCGGGGGTGACGGTGAGCTTGCCGCCACGATGCGCGAACTTGGCGGGACGTCGCCCGTTGACGGTCACTTTCGTGACTCGCATCGACTGCGCGAGATCGAGCGAATACTTGGCGCGCACGTCCGTAGTCGTGGCGATGATCTTCGCCCGGCCGTCGAGCCGATTGGACACGACCTTGTAGGTGAGTTCGAGTTCGTAGCGGGAGGCCCGGTAGCCGCGGTTCCCGCTCTCGGGCAGATAAGGGTCGAGCGGCCGGTCCGCGGCGACCGGCGCGACGGACTTGGCGGCCTTGATGGGCTTCACCGCGGCGACCAGTCGTTCGGCGTGGTCCACGGCGTGATCGGATTGCCCTGCCAGCGAGTGGACGGCGGGACGACGTCGCCGCGCATCACCAGCGAGGCCGGGCCGACGGTGGCACCGTCGCCGATGCCCGAGGCGGGCAACGCGACGCATTGGGGGCCGAGCGTGGCGCCGGCGCCGAGGGTCACGGTGTCCATGGACATGATCCGATCATGGAACAGGTGGGTCTGTACAACGCAACCGCGTTCGACGGTCGCACCGTCGCCCAGGGACACCAGGTCGGCCTCGGGCAGCCAGTAGCTCTCGCACCACACACCGCGCCCGATCCTCGACCCCAGCGCGCGCAGCCACAGGTTCATCACGGCGGTGCCCGCCGCGGCCCGGGCGAACCACGGTGCCGCCACGGTCTCCACGAAGGTGTCGGAGACCTCGTTGCGCCACACGAACGAACTCCACAGCGGGTGCTCGACGCGTCCGATCCGACCGACGACGAGCCATTTCGCGATCACGGTCACGAGGCACGCCACGGCTCCGGCCACCATGAGCACGAGACCGCCCAGCAGCGCAGCGGCGAGATAGCCCCAGTGCACGGCGAGGGTGTTGAGTGCGAAGAGCACACCGAGCCCGATGCCGTAGGTGACGACCATGGGCACGAGCCGGAAGGTCTCCACCGCGCCGCGCGCGATCTTCAGTTTCAGCGGCGGTGCGAAGGTGCGGCTCGCGTCGCTGTCACCGCTTGCGCGCCGCAGGCGCACCGGGGGACTGCCCAGCCACGACGAGCCGGATTTCGCCTTCTCCGGAGCCGCGGAGAGCACCGCGACGAGCCCGTGCTTCGGGACGCGCCGACCCGGCGCCGCCATACCCGAGTTGCCGAGGAAGGCACGCTTGCCGACCTTCGCATGCGAGATGTACAGCCACCCGCCGCCGAGTTCGTAGGAGGCGACCATCGTGTCGTCGGCGAGGAACGCTCCATCGGCGACCTTGGTGAACTTGGGAACCATCAGCACGGTCGACGCCTCGACGTCCTTACCGATGTCGGCGCCGAGCAATCGGAGCCAGATCGGGGTGAGCATCGACGCGTAGAGCGGGAACAGGAAGGTGCGCGAGGAGTCCATGAGGCGCTCGGTGAACCACACCTGCCAGCCCACGCGGCTGCGCACGGGATGCCAGCCCTCGGTCATCCCGACGGCAAGCAGTCGCACGGCCGTCAGGGTGAGCAGGGCGAAGACGAACATCGTCAGCAGCGCCGCGACGGGCAGCATCGCCAGGGAGTGCACCACGGCGTCGGAGACGGTGGGGGTGTCGTGCACCCACCACACAAGCAGCGCGACCCCGGCGGCGATCGAGACGACGGGCAGACCGCCGAGCAGGATCGACGACAGCGCGTAGACCGGCACCCACCTGCCGCCCCGCGGCGGTGTCGCGGCGGGCCACGGCCGGTCGGCCTTGCCGGCCTTGCGGGCGGGGGAGCCCGACCAGTTCTGCCCGGCCTTCACGCGACCGAACACCGCGGATCCGGCCTCCACTTCGGCGTCCTTACCGATCCGCGCGCCGGGGGCCAGGAACGAGCGGGCGCCCACCGTGGCGCCGGCACCGATCCGGATGCTTCCGATGTGGACGACGTCGCCGTCCACCCAGTAGCCGCCGAGGTCCACCTCCGGCTCGACGGCACACCCGTCGCCGAGTTCGAGGAGACCGGTGACCGGTGGAAGACTGTGCAGGTCGACGTCGCGGCCGACCTTCGCTCCCAGAGCCCGCGCGTACTGCCGCATCCAGGGAGCGCTCGAGATGTTCACGGCACCCACGGCCTCGGACAGTCGCAGAGCCGTCCACAGCCGGAGATGGACGCTCCCACCGCGTGGGTAGCTTCCGGGCTCTATGCCGCGCAGGAGCAGACGCGAACCCGCGACGGAGATCGCCATGCGCCCGACGGGCGTGAGGAACAGCAGGACACCGAGCGCGACCCACCACCACGACAGGGTGACGGTCCACGGCACGTCGACGACGAGCGCGACGATGTTGTTCAGGATCGCCAGCCAGGTCACCCACTGCAGTCCGGTGAGGGTGGTGAGGACGGCGGTCACCGCGATCTGCCCGAGCTGGGCGAGTCGCGGCACCGGGGTCACCTCTCGCGGTGTCGCCGCTTCCGTCGGTGCGAGTTCGTCGAGATAGACGGCGAGCGATCCGAGCCTCGGGTGGTCGTACAGTTCTGCGACGGTCATCTCCGGATACCGGCTCCGCAGCGCCGTGACGAGTTGCGCCGCCGCGAGGGAACCACCGCCGAGTTCGAAGAAGTCGTCGTCGACGCCCTCGATCCGGGCGCCGAGGATGTCGGTCCACAGTTCGGCGACCCATTCGGCGGTGGGATCGAGACCGAGTGCTTCCACCGAGTCGGCATCGGCGCCGGGCAGCGGCCACGGCAGAGCGTTGCGGTCGACCTTGCCGGACGTGCGGGTGGGCAGTTCGTCGACGAGCGCGAGTCGGGGGACGAGCGCGGCCGGGAGTTGTTCGGACAGCAGGTCGTGGGCCGACGCGATGTCGAAGTCCGGATCGGTGGAGGCGAGGTATCCCACGAGGATCGAATGTCCCGCGGCCGTCTTGCGGACCGCGCACGCACCGCCCGCCACGCCGGGCAGGTTCTGCAGTGCGTTGTCGACCTCGCCGAGTTCGATGCGGCGGCCACCGATCTTGACCTGGTCGTCGGCGCGTCCCTGGAACAGCAGACCGGCGCGGTCGAGCGTCACGAGATCACCGCTGCGGTAGGCGCGGTCCCAGCCGAGCGTGGGCATCGGAGCGTACTTCTCGGCGTCCTTCGCCGGATCGAGGTAGCGCGCGAGGCCGACACCACCGATGACGAGTTCACCGGTCGCGCCCTCCTCGACGGGGTTGCCGTCGGCGTCCACGACGGCGAGATCCCATCCGTCGAGGGGCAGGCCGATGCGGACCGGTCCGGTGCCGTCCATCAGCGACGCGCAGGCCACGACCGTCGCCTCGGTGGGGCCGTAGGTGTTCCACACCTCGCGTCCCGGAACCGCGAGACGTTCGACGAGATCGGGTGGGCAGGCCTCGCCACCGAAGATGAGCAAACGCACCGCCTCGAGGGCTTCGGCCGGCCACATCGCCGCGAGGGTGGGCACCGTGGAGACGACGTTGATGTTGCGCGAGACGAGCCACGGCCCGAGGTCCATGCCGGAGCGGACGAGCGCGCGGGGCGCCGGAACCAGGCAGCCGCCGTGCCGCCAGGCGAGCCACATCTCCTCGCACGAGGCGTCGAACGCCACGGACAGCCCGGCCAGGACCCGGTCGCCGGGACCGAGCGGCTCCCCTTGGCAGAACATTCGCGCTTCCGCGTCGACGAAGGCCGCCGCATTGCGGTGGGTGACGGCGACACCCTTCGGTGTTCCGGTTGAACCGGAGGTGAAGATGATCCACGCGTCGTCATCGAGGTTCGGGCCCCGCACCACCGGGGTGCCCGACGGCGCGGCCGTGCCCGGTCCGATGCCCTCGTCCGTGACGATGGCGGTGACCTGCGCTTCCGAGAACACGAGTTCGGCCCGCTCGTCGGGATCGTCGGCGTCGACGGGGACGTACGCGGCGCCCGCGGCGAGAATGGAGAGAATCGTCACATACAGGTCGCTGCGCCCGGAGGTCATGCGGACCCCGACCCTGTCGCCGGCCCCGACGCCCGCGTCGTTCAGCGCATACGCACCGGCGATCACCGCCTCGACCAGTTCGGCGTATTCGAGGACCGTCGCGCCGTCGTCGATCGCGGGGGCGTCGGGATGTGCTTCGGCAGTGCTCCGCAGCAGGTCGACGAGGGTGCGGGCGGGTGGAGCGTGCGACGCGCGGAGGAACTCGTCGGGGATGGGGGACCGGCCGACGGGGGTCGAGGTTATGGCTGGCAATTCCGCGGGTCCTTCTGCTCGATGGTGCTTCCGGTTATCTCACGTCCGGGTGGACGGCAGGTGAACGTTCGGCGCGCAGAACGCGTGTCGGCGTCGTGCGGTGCCGGGCGACGCGGAGCTGTGCGGGGTTGACACGGCCCGGTCGTCCTGCCATTCTCTTCGCCAGGTCATGAGTACCAGCGTCAAGCCCCGGCTAGCTGGTCGGCAACCCTCCAACCGCGGTGGGGTGCTCCGGGTGACGACCGGGCCGTGAATCCACTACCGGACACGGCAAGCGCGGACTCCGCCGGCGACGAGAATTCTCCGTCGTAGGCGTCACCGGCGGGTCCCCGAGTACACAAGGGATTTGTCATGACTGCTGTAGCCACCACCACCTGCATCGCTCCCTTTGCCACCGTTTCCGGCTGTGACGTGCAGGTTCCGCTCGTCCAGGGGGGTACCTGCACCTATGCGAACTTCGACTACGCGGCGAGCGCACCGGCGCTGTCCGCCGTCACCGACCGCCTCACCGAGCTGCTGCCCTTCTATGCGAGCGTGCACCGCGGCGCCGGATACGCTTCGCGGATCAGCACCACCGCATACGAGGACGCCCGCTCCTCCGTGTCGCGCTTCGTCGGCGCGGCCGACGACCAGGTCGTCGTCTTCACGCGCAACACCACCGATTCGCTGAACCTGCTCGCGAGTGCGGTGCCCGGCGATGTCGTGGTGCTCGACATCGAGCACCATGCGAATCTGCTGCCCTGGAAGAACTCTCGCATCGTCGAGGCTGCGGACACCGTCTCCGAGACGGTATGGCGTCTCGCGGTCGAACTGCAGCGCGCACCCGCGGCCCTGCTCGCCGTCACCGGTGCTTCCAACGTCACCGGTGAGGTCCTGCCGATCGCCGAACTCGCCGAGCTCGCACACGCTTCCGGTGCCCGGATCCTCGTCGACGGTGCGCAGCTCGTGCCCCATCGCCGTGTCGATCTCGTCGAGCTCGGTGTGGACTACCTCGCCTTCTCCGGCCATAAGCTGTACGCGCCGTTCGGTGCGGGAGTGCTCGTCGGCCGCCGAGACTGGCTCGACGCCGCCGAGCCGTACCTCGCCGGTGGCGGCGCGGTGCGCGAGGTGCGCCTCGATCACACCGAATGGTCCTGCGCCCCTGCGCGTCACGAGGCCGGCACCCCCAACGTGCTCGGCGTCGCCGCCCTTGCCGCCGCGTGCGATGCGCTCGCCGGTTTCGACGCCGACGCGGTGATCCGTCACGAGGAGGCCCTGTGCGCCCTGCTCGTCGACGGTCTGCAGGCCATCGACGGCGTGGAAGTGCTTCGGCTGTGGAACGATTCGGCCGACAGTGTCGGGATCGTCACCTTCACGGTCGACGGCTACGAGCCCGGCCACGTCGCCTCCTATCTGTCCGCCGAGTACGGCATCGGCGTCCGTGACGGACGCTTCTGCGCCCACCCGCTGCTCGCGCGGGTCGGTCGTGCCGGCGGAGCCGTCCGGGCGTCGCTCGGACTCGGCAGCTCGTCCGACGATGTCGAGCGGCTCCTCGGAGCGCTCCGGTTGCTGGTCGAGAACGGGCCGACGTGGGTGCACGCGAAGACCGCCGGCGTGTGGAACCCCTCGCCGGAGACGCGTCCCGGCCTCGGAGCGACCGACGGCGACGCATCTCCGTGCGTCTAACGGTCGACAATTCCCCATAGAATCAGTAGGGTAATTCGCATGGGACGGACGAGGACGATCGCTGCGGCACGCTGGTGCCGTCGCCATGTCGACCTCTGCCGTACGGCATCGGGAATCTGTCCGGACTGAAGGTCTTCTCCCTCACAGACTTCCGGCTCACAGGCCGATTCCTCCGTGCCGCTCCGCGGCCCGTACCGAGAGGTATCCCATGTCCGTCGCATCCACCGTCACCCCTGTATCCGCAGACCCGGCCGTCGTCGAGTCCGCCGCGATCCGGCCGTTGCGCGTCGCCGTCGAACTCACCGGTCACTCCGGGCCCGACTACTGGGCCGACCTGACCCTGGGACGTGTCGGCGACCCGCCGCTCGACCTCAGTGCCGATGTATCCAACGTCGTGCGGGTGCGTGCCGCCGACCTGCGTGAAGCCGGGAAACTGCGCGACCGCATCCGCGCAGAGGCCGCCGAGGAGGGCCGCGATCCCGATTCGGTCACGGTGCTCGTCGACGTCGAGATCGTCCTCGCCTCCGATGCCCGCACCGCCCGCACCCGGCGCACCCGCCCGGAATCGACTCGCGGGGAGGTCGGCACGCTGTCCTATGTCGGAACGCCGCACGGTCTCGCCGGGCTGATCGCGGACATCCATGCCGTGCAGGTCGCCGACGGCGTCACGCTGATCCCGTTCGCCGCGCCGTTCACCGTCGAGCATCTCGTCGACGGAACGCTGCCGTGGCTGGAGTCGCGCGGCCTCGTCGAGGTCTCGCCGACCGTCGTCGAGGTCCTGCGCCGGTTCGGTGAGGGCGCTCGGACATCCGTGCGCGCTTCCTGACACGCATCGGTATTGCGAAGGAGGGGCAGGAGTTTCGACTCCTGTCCCTCCTTCGCATGCGTTCACGCCGTACGGCGGTCGAGTGATTCGACGACGTGTACGCGCGGATCGGGATCGAACCGGTAGCCCGACCCGCGGACAGTGGTGATGATGTTGCCGAAACGTCCCAGCTTGGAACGGATCCGGGAGACATGGACGTCGACACTGCGGTTGCCGCGGTCGGTGTCGAAGTCGTCGTTCTCCGAGTATCCGGCGCCGAGCGGCCTCAATGCCGCGCGGGACACCACGACGCGGGGCCGACGCACCAGGTGCGCGAGGATCTCGAATTCGCTGTGACTCAACTCGACCCGCTGATTGTCGAGCACCAGCCCGCGGGCCGGCAGATCGATGACCAGAGGGGTCGGGCCGGGGCTGAGAAGAGTGTGGGTGCGCGCACCCGGGAGCAGATCGAGCGCGGTCTCCCGCAGAGCATCGGCGAGGGCGGCGAGATCGCCCGCCGACCCGGCGTTCGTGTCCGAGATCTGCACGATGAGAACGAGTTCGGGGGAATCGACCGAGCTGCCGGCCGGGTTCTCGATGGAGGACGTGGTCATGGAAGGGCTCCGCTGGTCGGAAGGTGAGCGGCGCCGGGCAGGCAACTACCCGCAGCAGTGCGGCGCCGGAAAAGAGGAAGGGATGGTGCGGATCTCAGAACGCACAGAGGCACGAGCGAGTACGACACAGGTCGACATGCCTGCGGCTCCACGCTCGGACTGTCACGACGGAAAGTGTACCCGGATGGAGATGCCGGTGTACCGGTAGGTGGACGGTCTCAGTTCACGTCGACGTCGATCGCCGCGGTGATGCGCATGAGCTCCGAATAGACGGTCCGGAACAGTGTGTTCGGGCATCCACCCGACGCCCACAGATCCGGGTGGAGCTGCAGCGCACGGTCGATGTAGGTGGGCAGGTTCGTGGGATGACCGAGCGGTGCGACGCCACCGAGCGGCTGGCCGGTGACCTCCGTGACCAGGTCGGAGGAGGCCGGCACGAGTTCGCCGCCGAGCCGCTCGCCGGTCCGCTCGACCGACACGCGATGCGCCCCGGACACCAACAGCAGGATCGGGTCGTCATCGAGCAGGAAGACGAGCGACTTCACGATCGCGCCCACCTCGACACCGACCGCGGCGGCGGCCTGCTCAGCGGTGTGCACGGTCTCCGGCTGCTGGACGATCAGACCGTGATGGCCGCGGGCGATGAGCGTGTCCGAGACGCGGTGGGCATTCGGATGCAGCGACCTGGTCATGGATCAAGAGTAGGAAAATCGCCGCCGGATGGGCGCGGTTCCGAGGACGCGTCGTCGTCGTGTCGTGGGTGGCTCGATACAGTCCGTACGTAAACAAGTTACCCTTCGGTATTAACGCCTCTCCTGCCAGAAGGCAGGAGATTCCCGGCTCGGACCGCAACCGAACCACCCAGGAGGTGATCCGCCTGTCTGACGTCGTCGACACCGGTGTGGCCACGCTCCGCTACAGCCAGAATCACTCTGGCAGCGTTCCGGTCCCGGCATGCGCTGTAGTCGCAGGCCGAGCATCGGAAGGTTCGTTCGCCGAGTTCGAGGCGTTGCTTGGCTCTCGCGAAACATCTCGAACACGTCATCGACGTGTATGCGGGCCGTACCAGCACCACCTTCCGGCCGGCCCGCGTGCCCTGCTCGACGAGTTCGCGCTTCGCAGCGCCGATCGCGGCGTCCGCCGCTTTCCTCGCCATCGTGGATCGGGCGAGGAACTGGGGGCGGAAATCCTCCACGGCGATCAGTGCGTGGTGTGCGACTACCCCGCGCGCCCACATCCGTGCCTCGTGCTGGTTCCGCCGAGCGGCCTTCTTCTGCACCTGCGACGCACGTTTGCGGGCTCGCCGGTATCCGTTGGACGGTCGGCTTCCCTTAGGTCTGCGTCGGCGAGCCATGGTTCGTTGCGCCTTCGCCAGCTCCGCCGCGCAACGCTTGCGATGACCCCGGTGCGGCAGGTCGAACCGCTCGTCGGTGGTGGTCGCCGTGTGGGTCACTCCCCAATCGACACCGATCGCCGAACCAGGCGGCGCCGGAGCCGGAGGTTCGGTGCTGCGGGTGACGACGAACGACGCGTACCAATCTCCGACCGAGTCGCGGGTGATGCGCACACTCGACGGTTCGGATGGCAGTTTCCGCGACCACACCACCGGAATTGTGACGCCCTTCGGCAAGCGCAATCGGCCTTCCTGGATCCGGAAGCTGCGACGGGTGTACTCGAGAGTCGGCGACGTTGCCTTCCGGGACTTGAACTTCGGGCGGTTGCGTCCTTTCACCGCGAACGACGAGTCGAGCGCACGAGCGTAGGTCCGCAACGTCTGTTGTTGAGCGACCTGGGAGCCGGCCCGCAACCACGCCGATCGTCTGCGCGTCTCGGTCAGCTGTTTGCTCAGCTTCCCGAAAGTGGTTCGTGCGCCCGTCTTCTGGAGGTGCACGGCTTCGTTCCACAGGAACCTGCAGCGATGCCATTCGTCGAGCAGCGCGCGTTCGGCGTTGCTGCCCGCACGCAACCGGAAGTTGTAACGCACAACCTCGACCCCCATGCCCGGGCACGCTATCGACGCCCACCGACAGATTCCGTCGTCACCATCACAAGCCCGACCCTGGAAGGAGGACGGCGGTTCTCACCCTTGTGAGGGCCGAGAGCCGCCGAACACACAATGTCCGATCTCTCGCCTTGGAAAGCGTTCACCGTCGAACGCAAGGATCACGTCGCACAGGTCACGCTCATCGGCCCCGGCAAGGGCAACGCCATGGGCCCCAACTTCTGGGCGGAATTGCCCGTCCTGTTCGGTGAGCTCGACGCCGACCCCGAGGTCCGCGCCGTCGTCCTCGCCGGTTCCGGCCGGAACTTCTCCTACGGCCTCGACCTCGTCGCCATGGGCGGCAGCCTCGGCGCCGTCGTCTCCGGCAAGGCGCTCGCGAAGCCGCGCACGGACTTCCACACGTTGATCAAGAACATGCAGGCGGCCATCACGGCCGTCGCCGACTGCCGCAAGCCGGTCGTCGCCGCGGTCCAGGGCTGGTGCATCGGCGGAGCGGTCGACCTCATCTCCGCCGCCGACATCCGCTACGCGAGCGCCGACGCGAAGTTCAGCGTCCGCGAGGTCAAGGTCGGAATGGTCGCCGACGTCGGCACCCTCGCCCGGCTCCCGCTCATCATCGGCGACGGTCACGTCCGCGAGCTCGCGCTCACGGGCAAGGACATCGACGCCGCCCGCGCCGAGAAGATCGGTCTCGTCAACGACGTCCACGACGACGCCGATGCAGTGCTGGCCGCCGCTCACGCGACCGCCGCGGAGATCGCCGCCAACCCGCCGCTCGTCGTCCAGGGCATCAAGAACGTCCTCGACCACACGCGCTCGCCGCAGGTCGACGACAGCCTCCGCTACGTCGCGGCGTGGAACGCGGCGTTCCTGCCGTCGGAGGACCTCACCGAGGCGATCACCGCCGTCTTCGAGAAGCGCCCGCCGCAGTTCAAGGGCGAATAGACCCCGCAGACGACGGATCCCCCGGACGATCGCATGGTCCGGGGGATCCGCGTTGTACAGGCTCGGTGTCAGTGCCCGCCGTTGTTCTTCAGGCGCTCGACCGACGCGGTCACCTCGGCCTCGGCCTCGGCGCGACCGACCCAGTCGGCGGCCTCGACGTGCTTGCCCGGCTCGAGATCCTTGTAGTGCACGAAGAAGTGCTTGATGGCGTCGAGCTCGAACTGCGAGACGTCGCTGATGTCCTGGACGTGATCCCACCGCGGGTCGCCGGCCGGGACGGCCAGGATCTTGTCGTCGCCACCGGCCTCGTCGACCATCTTGAACATGCCGACGGGGCGGGCCTCGACGATCACGCCGGGGAAGACCGACTCGGGCAGCAGGACCATGCAGTCGAGCGGATCGCCGTCCTCACCGAGGGTGTTCTCGATGTAGCCGTAGTCGGCCGGGTAGCCGAACGAGGTGTACAGGTAACGATCGAGCTTGACGCGTCCGGTCTCGTGATCGACCTCGTACTTGTTCCGCTGTCCCTTGGGGATCTCGATGGTGACCTCGAACTCCACGCCTTGCCTCACTTCGTCGGTGTTTTTCCGGCGGATACGACATCCGTATCTGCGGTGATGGTCCACAGAGAGGATAACGGTCGCGGCGCTAGGCTGGAGGTGCAGGTACCGGGGCCCCGAGTGCGTCACAGCAGTGTGCGGCCGGCAGCGGGAAGTGCGGGTAGCTGGTCGACCAGTGTGTGCAGGATGCAGCGGAGGCGTGTTGACGGGGCAGGGCGGCAACAAGAAGCAGGGTTCACTGGCAACCAGGCGACGACGGAACATGAAGATCCTCTTCGGGATCTGGGGAGCGGGTTTCCTCGCTCTCGTCGTGGGCGGAGCCTTCGCGATCTACGACGTGCGGGCGTCCGCCGGCGCGGTCGTGCTCCCCGCACCGGCACCGGTGATCGCGACCCCCGCGGTCGCCGCGGTCTCGCCCGACGCTCCGACGCCCGACCCGACCTCGCTGGCGGCGGCACTCGACCAGGCGGTGAACAATCCCGGCCTCGGTGACTTCGCCGGGTCGATCACCGACCCCACGACCGGCACGGTGCTGTGGTCGAAGGACGCCGATCGCGCGCTGATCCCGGCCTCCACCACCAAGATCCTCACCGCCGCGGCCGCCATGCTCGTGCTGCCCTCCGATCATCGGATCACCACGCGTGTCGTCGAGGGTTCGAAGCCGGGGGAGATCGTCCTCATCGCGGGTGGCGACCCCACCCTCTCGGCGATGCCGCCCGGCGAGGAGAGCTTCTACCCCGGTGGTCCCCGCATCGCCGACCTCGCCGAACAGATCCGGCGCAGCGGCACGACGGTCGAGACGGTCCTCGTCGACACGAGTCTGTACAGCGGGGATCCGCTCGCGCCGGGCTGGTTTCCCCAGGACGTCGGCGACGGTTACGTCGCACCCATCGAACCGGTGATGCTCGACGGCGCCCGGTCGAACCCCCTCGAGGACGAATCGCCTCGCAGCGCTACGCCCGCCCTGGACGCCGGTCGTGCACTGGCGACGGCGCTCGGTGCCGACCCCGCGCGGGTAGCGCTCGGATCCGCCTCACCCGGTGCGGCGCCCATGGCGTCGGTCCAGTCGGCGCCACTCACTGTGCGTCTCGGTCAGATGCTGCGCCGATCCGACAACGTCCTCGCGGAGACCATCGGACGGGAGGTCGCCGTCGCGACGGGCAACGAGCACTCGTTCGAGGGCACGACGAAGGCGGTGACCGGTACCCTGCAGCAAGCGGGTCTGGACGTCACCGGTGTGACGTTGCGCGACGTCAGCGGGCTCTCGGTCGAGAACCGGATCCCTGCTCGTACGCTCGATCGCGTGATCTCCGAGGCGGCCGGACCGAACAGGACGGAGCTGCGGCCCATGCTCGACTATCTTCCCGTCGCCGGAGCGACCGGCACGCTCGCCGACCGCTACGGCACCACGACCCGTGCCGGAGCCGGATGGGTGCGGGCGAAGACCGGCACTCTGACCGAGGTCAACGGACTCACGGGATACACCGTCGACTCCGACGGCCGCGTGCTGTCGTTCGCTCTGCTGTCCAACGGCCGGTCCCCGAGCGAGGCTCGGCCCGCCCTCGACGCCGTGGCGTCGGTACTGCGTGAGTGCGGTTGCCGATGACCGGCAAGGAGCGGGCACTCGGCGACGCGATCGACTGGTCGTTCGCGGCCGGGGTCGGCGTGCGCCTCACCCGCTCCGAACCCGCGATGTCGCGGTACACCCGCGATGCGGTGCAGGACGAGTTGTTCTCGGCCGCCGCGCGCGCCGAGGGACCGGTGCGCGAGCACACGCGTCTCGACGACGGAACCGAGCCGCCGCCCGCGCAGGTCGTCGACCGGCCGGGCTGGGTACGTGCGGCCGCGGCGTCGATGGCCGACCTCACCGCGACCTCGGGCGAGGATCCGGCCGGCTCCTCCCTCCGCTGGGTGGGCAAACCGGCGGGCGCGCAGGCCGGCGCGATGCTCGCCTACCTGTCGTCCGCGGTGCTCGGACAGTACGACCCGTTCTCTCGTTCGCTGCTGCTCGTCGCGCCCAACGTCGTCGCGGTCGAACGCGCCCTGAAGGTGCCGCCCGCCGACTTCCGGCTGTGGGTGTGCCTGCACGAGGTGACCCACCGCGTGCAGTTCGCACAGGCACCGTGGATGGCCGAGCTGATGCGCGAGGCCGCCGCCGACCTCGCCACCGCGGTCGACGAACCGATGGGCGACGTCGCGACCCGCGTGGTGTCGGCGGTGAAGGACCTGCGCACTCCCGGCGACAAGGCGATGCCGGAGCGGGGCATGCTCGGTGTCGTGCGGGCGCTGCAGGCACAGTCTCAGCGCAAGTCGTTCGATCGGATCCTCGCGCTCGGAACGCTGCTCGAAGGCCACGCCGATCATGTAATGGACGGTGTCGGCCCGGCCGTGGTCCCGTCGGTCGCGCGGATCCGGCGGGCGTTCGACAACCGGCGGCACCGCAACAGCAGCCCGGTGCATCGCCTCATCCGGCTCGTCCTCGGTATGGACGCCAAGATGGCCCAGTACGTGCACGGCAAGAAGTTCGTCGACGCCGTCGTCGCGAAGGTCGGCACGGACGACTTCAACGCCGTGTGGTCCGGTCCGGACGCCCTGCCCACCCTGACGGAGATCGACCATCCCGATGCATGGATCGCGCGGGTGCTGAGCTGATCGTGGCTTCACCGTCCAACGATCGTCCGCTGCTGCCCGAAGCCCCGGCGATCCACGAGGTGCGCCTCGCCGTGCGGGCCTGGCTGGGCGCGCACCCGGCCGACGCGGTGACCGTCGCGTTGTCGGGCGGGGCCGATTCCGCCGCCCTGACCGCCGCCGCCGTCGCGGAGACCGAGGCGGTGCACGCTGTCGTCGTCGATCATCGCCTCCAGTCCGGTTCCGAGGTCGTCGCCGCGCGGGCCGCGGAGTTCGCCCGGGCCCGCGGCTGCGCGACCGTCATGGTGGTCGGTGTGGACGTCACCGGTGGGGGAGGCCTCGAGGCCGCCGCGCGCGCGGCCCGCTACCGGGCGCTCGACGAGAACCGCGACGACCGGACCGTGTTGCTCGGGCACACCCTCGACGACCAGGCCGAGACGGTGCTGCTCGGTCTCGGCCGCGGATCGGGGCTGCGTTCGATCCGCGGGATGGCACCCTTCGACCCGCCGTGGGGCCGGCCGCTGCTCGGCGTGCGCCGCGACACGACCCGCCGGGCGTGCGACGAACTCGGCTACCGCCCGTACGAGGATCCGCACAACACCGACGACCGGTTCACGCGCGTGCGTCTGCGCCGTGAGGTACTGCCGCTGCTCGAGGACGTGCTCGGTGGGGGTGTCGCCGAAGCCCTCGCGCGCACGGCCGGGCAACTGCAGGACGACGGCCACGCCCTCGATGTCTGGGCCGGCGACCTGCTCGCGACAGCGCGGCGCGAGGACGACCTGCTCGACACCGACACTCTCGCGGCGGCTCCCGCCGCAGTACGACGCAGAGCCCTCCGATCGTGGCTGATCGATCACACCGTCACGCCGAACGAGACGATGCTGCGGACGGTCGACGATCTAGTAGCGGCGTGGCGCGGACAGGGCCCGGTCGCTGTCGGACGGGGCCCGCGGACGGGGACGAGGTTGGTGGTGTCGCGTCGGCGTGGCACGCTTGCCGTGGAGTACGTCGACCGGGCGAAGGTCCGGGCGACCGGCAGCAGAAGGTAGGGAAGGACCCCGGTGTACGAGAACGACATAGCGTCGGTGCTGATCTCCGAAGAACAGATCAAGGAGCGGACCGCAGAGCTGGCGCAGTCGGTCGCCGAGCGTTACCCGGTGGGTGCGCCGGAAGGCGATCTGCTGCTCATCGGGGTGCTCAAGGGCGCCATCTTCTTCATGACCGACTTCGCGCGCGCTCTGCCGATCCCGACGCAGATGGAGTTCATGGCCGTCAGTTCGTACGGGTCGTCGACCTCGTCCTCGGGTGTCGTGCGCATCCTCAAGGACCTCGACAAGGACATCGCCGGTCGCAACGTCCTCATCGTCGAGGACATCATCGACTCGGGTCTGACGCTGTCGTGGCTGCTCAAGAACCTCTCGACGCGCAACCCCGCGTCGCTCGAGGTCGTCACGCTGCTCCGCAAGCCGGAGGCCGTGAAGATCGACGTCGAGGTCAAGGACGTCGGATTCGACATCCCGGACGAGTTCGTCGTCGGCTACGGACTCGACTACGACGAGCGCTACCGCGACCTGCCCTACATCGGCACGCTGGATCCCAAGGTCTACAGCAGCTGACCTCCGGTCGAGCCGCGTCGTGAGGTCCCCGGCCCGGGGAACTCCGGTTCCGTCCCGATCGTTGTCGATTACGACGTATTCCCGGTGTCGGCTCCGGCCGGTGCCGGGGCGACCGCTCGTTGCTACGCGGTAACCTTGCGTTGCCTGGTCAGTGACCGTCGCGGCGTGCGGCCACCCCGGGCGCGAAGCGCCGCGACTGCGAGACCCCGACGAACTCGATCGAAAGGACCGGCCGCTCGGGCCGAACCTGTATGAACCGCAAGACAGTGTTCCGTAATCTGGCGATCGTCGCCGGCATTCTGCTGGTGATCTACGCCTTCAGTTACTTCGGCGACGACACGCGCGGTTTCACCCAGGTGGACACGTCCGTCGCGGTGTCCCAACTCGAATCGCAGAACGTCAGCGAAGCCCGCATCGACGACCGCGAACAGCAGGTGCGTCTGTGGCTCGAGAACGGCAACGACGCGACCGAGGGCAGCACCGAGATCATCGCGAAGTACCCCGCGTCGGCCTCCGAACAGATCTTCGACCTGGTCGCCGCGTCGGGCGCGCAGAAGTACGACACGAGCGTCACCCAGGAGAGCTGGCTGACCTCGATCCTCATCTTCGTCCTGCCGATGATCATCCTGCTCGGCGTGTTCTTCTTCGTGATGAGCCGCATGCAGGGCGGTGGTCGCGGCGGCATGATGGGCTTCGGCAAGTCGAAGGCCAAGCAGCTGTCGAAGGACATGCCCAAGACGACCTTCGCCGATGTCGCCGGCGCCAACGAGGCCGTCGAGGAGCTCTACGAGATCAAGGACTTCCTGCAGAACCCGGCGCGCTACCAGGCGCTCGGCGCGAAGATCCCCAAGGGCGTACTGCTCTACGGTCCTCCCGGCACCGGTAAGACCCTCCTCGCGCGTGCCGTCGCCGGCGAGGCGGGCGTCCCGTTCTTCACGATCTCCGGTTCGGACTTCGTCGAGATGTTCGTCGGTGTCGGCGCCTCCCGCGTGCGCGATCTGTTCGAGCAGGCCAAGCAGAGCGCTCCCTGCATCATCTTCGTCGATGAGATCGACGCGGTCGGCCGCCAGCGCGGCGCCGGCCTCGGCGGTGGTCACGACGAGCGTGAGCAGACCCTCAACCAGCTGCTCGTCGAGATGGACGGCTTCGGCGACCGCTCCGGCATCATCGTGATGGCCGCGACGAACCGCCCCGACATCCTCGACCCGGCACTGCTGCGTCCCGGCCGTTTCGACCGTCAGATCCCGGTCACGAACCCCGACCTCGCCGGTCGCCGGGCGATCCTCGCCGTGCACTCGAAGGGCAAGCCGATCGATCCCAACGCGGATCTCGGTGCGCTCGCCAAGCGCACGGTGGGCATGTCCGGTGCCGACCTCGCGAACGTCGTCAACGAGGCCGCGCTGCTTACCGCCCGTGAGAACGGCACGGTGATCACCGAGGCGATCCTCGAGGAATCGGTCGACCGTGTCATCGGCGGTCCCCGCCGCAAGAGCCGCATCATCAGCGAGCACGAGAAGAAGATCACGGCCTACCACGAGGGTGGTCACACCCTCGCCGCGTGGGCGATGCCCGACATCGAGCCGGTTTACAAGGTCACCATCCTCGCCCGCGGCCGCACCGGCGGTCACGCGATGACGGTGCCCGAGGACGACAAGGGCCTGATGACGCGTTCGGAGATGATCGCGCGCCTCGTCATGGCGATGGGCGGTCGTGCCGCGGAGGAACTCGTCTTCCGCGAGCCCACCACCGGCGCCTCGTCCGACATCGACCAGGCCACGAAGATCGCGCGCGCGATGGTCACCGAGTACGGCATGAGCGCGAAGCTCGGCGCCGTCCGCTACGGCCAGGAGCAGGGCGACCCCTTCCTCGGCCGGTCGATGGGTGTGCAGTCCGACTACTCGCACGAAGTGGCACGCGAGATCGACGAGGAGGTCCGCAACCTCATCGAGGCCGCGCACACCGAGGCGTGGGCGATCCTCAACGAGTACCGCGACGCCCTCGACGTGTTGGCGGGCGAGCTGCTCGAGCACGAGACGCTGACCCGCAAGGATCTCGACCGGATCCTGGCCGATGTGAAGAAGCGTCCGCGGATCACGACCTTCAACGATTTCGGTGATCGGGTCCCGTCCGACAAGCCGCCGATCAAGACGCCCGCCGAGCTCGCGGCCGAGCGTGGCGAGCCGTGGCCGCCGGAACCGCCGTCGCTGACGAAGCCGGCGCATCAGCACCCGCAGTATCCGGGCCAGGGCGAGGCGCCCGCTCCCACCGGCTACCAGCCCGGCGCGCAGCCGCAGTACCAGCCGGCGAACGGCTACCCCCAGCCCCAACAGCAGTCGCAGCCCCAACAGCAGTCGCAGCCGGTCCCGGCCTCCGAGCCGCTTCCGGGCTTCCAGCCGACGGCTCCGTATCCGGGTGGTCCGCGGCACGCGACGCGTCCGGACTACGGTGCTCCCGCCGGATGGTCGGCTCCCGGCTGGCCGCCGCGCGAGCAGACCCCGCAGGAACAGCAGGGTCACGGGCCGCAGGGCCCCGGACAGCCTCAGGGATACGGATATCCGCAGGGCCATCAGGGGCAGAACCCCCAGAGCTACGGACAGCCCAGCTACGGACAACAGGGCCAGGAAACGCAGAGTTTCGGGCGTCCGCAGGAGCCGCAGGACGCCGACCGTCCGTCGGACTCCGGCGAAGACGGTGCGGCAGATGCGCACCGTGGTGAGAACCACGTGGGAGACTCGCAACCGCGCGATGGTTACGGCGCTCCCGAACCCCCTCCCACACAGCGGTGGGAAGGCCCGGCCGGCCGGCACTGATCCGTGTCGGTGAGTCGGTACGGGGCGCGCATCGGGGCCGTCGGTTCCGATGGAGACGAGTGAGCGAAGAGTGGAGGGCGAGCGGGTGTCGGTGAACCACCTGAAGTCGGATACGGGTTCCGACCCGGAGGATGTGACGACCCACGAATTGAGCGTGGACGCGGGTCGTACGTTCGACCAGGCCCGAGCCGAAGCGGCCGTGCGTGAACTGCTGATCGCGGTGGGTGAGGATCCGGACCGCGAGGGCCTGCGCGACACTCCCGCCCGGGTGGCCCGTGCCTACCGCGAGGTGTTCGGGGGACTGTTCACCGACCCGGACGAGGTCCTCGACACGACCTTCGACGAAGGTCATCAGGAACTCGTCCTCGTGCGAGACATCCCGATGTACTCGACGTGCGAACATCACCTCGTGTCGTTCCACGGCGTCGCCCACGTCGGATACATCCCGGGCCCCACGGGCCGCGTCACGGGTCTGTCGAAGCTGGCGCGTGTCGTCGACCTCTACGCCAAGCGTCCGCAGGTCCAGGAACGCCTCACCCGCCAGATCGCCGACGCCATGATGCGCAAGCTGCAGCCGCGCGGCGTGATCGTCGTGGTCGAGGCGGAGCACCTGTGCATGGCGATGCGCGGCATCCGCAAGCCCGGTGCCAGCACCACCACCTCCGCCGTGCGCGGGCTGTTCCAGACCAGTTCGGCGTCGCGTGCCGAGGCCCTGGACCTGATCCTGCGCCGGTGACCGTCTTCCCCGCCGAACAGTGGCCTGTCGTGATGGGCGTACTGAACGTCACCAGTGATTCCTTCTCCGACGGCGGTCGATATCTGGACTGCGAGACCGCGATAGCCCGCGGCTTCGAGCTGCGCGAGCTCGGCGTCGACATCGTCGACGTGGGAGGCGAGTCCACCCGGCCCGGGGCCGTGCGCGTCGACCCGGAGGTCGAGGCGTCCCGCGTGGCGCCGGTCATCGCCGCTCTGGCGGAGGCAGGCATCCCCACGAGCGTCGACACGATGCGCGCCTCGGTCGCCGAGGCGGCCGTGGAGGCCGGGGTGACCATGATCAACGACGTGTCGGGTGGGCGCGCCGACGCCGACATGGCCGCGGTGGTCGCCGAGGCAGGGGTGCCGTGGATCCTCATGCACTGGCGTCCCCTCGGCGAGTTCGTCCACGCGGGCGGTTCGACGCACTACGAGGACGTCGTCCGCGAGGTCCGCGACGAGCTGCTCACGCAGGTCGACATCGCGGTGGCCGCAGGCGTGGACTCCGACAAGATCGTGCTCGATCCCGGTTTGGGTTTCGTGAAGGAACCCGACCACAACTGGCAGTTGCTGCAGCGCCTGCCCGAACTCACCGAACTGGGTTTCCCCGTGCTCATCGGGGCGTCCCGGAAGCGATTCCTCGGATCGCTGCTCGCGGCGCCCGACGGCACGGTCCGCCCGCCCTCGGGTCGTGAGGTCGCCACGGCCGTCGTCTCGGCGCTCGCCGCCACACACGGCGCATGGGGCGTACGCGTCCACGACGTGCAGGCATCCCGCGACGCGCTCGCGGTGGTGCGTGCCTGGCAGCGCGGCAGCGCGGAAGGAGTGCACGCGTGAGCGACCGCATCGAACTACGGGGACTGACGGTCCGCGGCAACCACGGCGTCTTCGAGCACGAGAAGCGGGACGGTCAGGACTTCGTCGTCGACATCGTCGTGTGGCTCGATCTCGCGCCGGCCGCGGCATCCGACGAGCTGGCCGACACGCTGCACTACGGCGAACTCGCCGAGCGAGCCGCGGCGATCATCGCCGGTCCGGGCCGCGATCTCATCGAGACGGTCGCGGGGGAGATCGCCGACGAGGTGCTCACCGACCCGCGTGTCGCCCGGGTGGAGGTCACGCTCCACAAGCCGTCGGCGCCGATCCCGCTGACCTTCGGCGACGTCGCCGTGGTGATCGACCGCTCCCGCAGCGATGCGACGGGGAGCGCCTGATGAGTCGTGCCGTGCTGTCCATCGGATCGAACATCGGCGACCGGCTCGCGCACCTGCGGTCGGTCGTCGACGCATTGGGCGAGCGGGCCGTCGCCGTCTCGGCGGTGTACTCGACGGCACCGTGGGGCGGCGTCGAACAGGAGGATTTCCTGAACGCGGTCGTCGTCGCGGAGGATGCCGCCTTCGGTCCGCGCGACTGGCTGCGGTTCGGCCAGGAACTCGAGGAGGCCGCCGAACGCGTCCGGATCCAGCGCTGGGGTCCGCGCAGCCTCGACGTCGACGTCGTGACCTGCGTCAGCGGCGAGGGTGAGGTGCGCAGCGACGATCGGGAACTGATCCTGCCGCACCCGCGCGCACACCAGCGGGCGTTCGTGCTCGTCCCGTGGCTCGACGTCGAACCCGAGGCCGTGCTCACCGCCGAGGGCCGGCGGCTGGGCATCGGCGACTGGCTAGACGAACTCGACGCCGCCGAACGGGAAGGTGTGCACCGCACCGACCTGACGCTGGCCGGGCCGAAGACCCAGGGACACGCCGAGTGCTGAAACAGACCCGGATCCGAGATCTGCTGGCGCTGGCCGTGCTGGCAGCGATCGTCGCGTGGTTGCTCGTCCGCACAATGTACGGTTCGCTGCCGCCCATCCCCGTCTACGCGGGAGCCTCGCTGTATCCCGTCGCGGTCATCGAGGTGATCCTGGCGTTCATGATCCGGTCGCGGGTCGGCAAGCACGAGATCGGTGAGGGCCCCGGCAGGTTGCATCCCATCACCGCCGCCCGCGCGGTCGCGCTCGCCAAGGCGTCCGCACTGGTGGGTGCCGCGAGCGCCGGAGTGTGGGCCGGTTTCCTGCTGTATCTCGTACCGCAACGCGGCGTCGTGCAGGCCGCCACCGACGACACGTCGGGGGTGCTCGTCGGAGCCCTCGCCGGCATAGCGCTGGCGGCGGCCGCGTTGTGGCTCGAATACTGTTGCCGGACACCGGAAGACCCCGACGAACCGAACGAACCGGCGCTCTGACATCGGATTTCGGGGTGGGGAAGGGCGTGTCGTCCGGCTCCGATCCGAGGACCCACCCAAGTACCCTGATGGTCATGGCAACCTCGGCGCGACCAGACAGGAATCGCCGTCCGTGGCGCAGTACCGGCTCGATGATCGTGGCCGGTCTGCTCGCTCTGGCGATGATCGCCTCGCTGCTGTTGATCTTCAGTGAGAGCGTGCAATTGCTGCGTGTCGCGGTGGTCGTCGCCCTGTGGGCTGCCACTGTCGGAGCCATCGCGATGAACAAGTACCGCCGGGAATCGGCGCTCGATCGGGCAAAGGCCGACGACCTGAAGACGGTCTACGAACTGCAGTTGCAACGGGAGATCGCGGCGCGGCGCGAGTACGAGCTGACCGTCGAGGAGAAGGTCCGTGCCGATCTGAAGCTCGACGCCGGGGAGATGGCGGCCCTGCGCACCGAGCTGGCCACCCTGCGCCGCACGCTCGAGATGTTGTTCGACGGCCGGCTCCCCGACGATGTCGTCGCCCTCGAGGGCCAGGCGGAGAAGCTGCGTGGACTGAGCGAGGCGGCGCGGGTGTCCGCTCCGCGTCCGTCGGGACCGGCCTTCGCCTCTCCCGACGACGAGCCGGTCACCGCGGAGACCGAGTCGGTCGAGGCGGCCATGCGGGCGGCGGAGGCGTCGGAGAAGACATCCGCGAAGGGTGATGTCGAAGAACCGCGTGCCGAGAAACAGGCGAAGGTTGATTCTGCGACGGGGAAGTCCGCTACCGGGAAGGTCACGGTCGAGAAGGCGACGGCTGGAAAAGCGGCCGCAGGACCGGACGTCGAGGACGCCGAGATCGAGGACGCGGAAGTCGAGGATCAGAAGGTCGGAGACACGAAGACGGGGGACCCGAAGACCGGGGACGCGAAGGTCGCGAGCGCCGAGAAGGCGGCGGACGGGAAGGCGGAGCCGCAGAAGCCCGGTAAGCACGAGCCCGGATCCGATCCCGACCCGCAAACGGACGCAGACGGGGCCGGAGCGAAGACGAAGGGCGATGACCCCGCGGAGGGGAAGGACACCGCCGCGAAGGCCGATGGAGCTGCGGAAACGACCCAGAAGGACGACGAGGACGACCACGAATCGTCCGGACGTCGCTCCCGGCGCCGTCGCGCCGACGGTGAGGGCCGGACGGTCGCGGAGATCCTCGCGTCGTTGTCGGCCGAGCGCTGATCGCGGGGCGATCGCGCGGCAGGTCGCACCCGCCCCACCTCGGACGATGAGGCGCAGATCACTCGGCCCGACCGTGGCGAGCCCCGGAAAACGCGCGCTATTGTCGAGCGGAACGTCCGGTACCCGCTGAGCGGGACTGGAACGAACGAGAGGACTCCCGTGAATTCCTTCGGGATCACCAACGCACCCGCGCCTGCGCGCCTGTCGGTAGGAATCGTGTCCGCCGGACGGGTCGGCACTGCACTCGGCGCAGCTTTCGAACGCGTTGGTCATGTCGTCGTGGCCTGCTCGGCCGTCTCCGACGTCTCGCGGCACCGTGCCGCCACGCGCCTGCCGGATTCGCAGATCCTGCCGGTCGACGAGGTTGCCGGCCGCTGCAATCTCCTTCTTCTCGCCGTTCCCGACACCGAACTGTCGTCCCTGGTCAAGGGCCTCGCAGCCACCGGTTCGGTCGCCGCCGGCACGATCGTCGTCCACGTCTCCGGTGCTCACGGCACCGCGATCCTCGAGCCGCTGACCGAGCAGGGCGCCGTGCCGCTCGCGATCCATCCCGCGATGACCTTCACCGGCCACGACGAGGACATCGACCGGCTCTCCTCCGCGTGCTTCGGCATCACGGCCGCCGACGAGATCGGCTACGCCATCGCGCAGTCCCTCGTCCTCGAGATCGGCGGCGAGCCGGTCCGCGTCCCCGAGTCCATGCGCATGACCTACCACGCTGCGCTCGCGCACGGCAGCAACCACCTGGTCACGCTGGTCGCCGACGCCGTCGAGGCCCTGCGCAGCGCCCTGCAGGGGGAGGAACTGCTCGGCCAGCAACTCGTCGACGACGCCCCCGGTGGAGTCGCCGAACGGGTGCTGCAGCCGTTGCTCTCCGCAGCGCTCGACAACGTGCTGCGGCGCGGGCCCTCGGCCCTCACCGGGCCGGTCGCGCGCGGCGATGCCGACGCCGTGGCCGCGCACCTGCGTGCGCTCGAGGCCGTCGACCCGCTGATCGCCGCCGGGTACCGCGCGCTGTCGCTGCGATCGGCGCAACGGACCGGGTCGAAGCCGGAACTGATGGCGATTCTCGAAGGAGCTGAATACGGTGAGTGAAGCAGGACAGCGCGGATACGTGCGAGGTGAACTGACCGTTCACCACGATCCCGCAGGCCTGACCAAGGTCACCCGGGCTCTGCGCGGCGTCGGCCGCACCGTCGCACTCGTACCGACGATGGGTGCGCTGCATACCGGTCACCTCGAACTCGTGCGCCAGGCCAAGCTCACCGGGGCCGTCGTGGTCGTGTCGATCTTCGTCAACCCGCTGCAGTTCGGGAAGAACGAAGATCTCGACGCCTACCCGCGTACTCTCGACGCCGACTTCGAACTGCTCCGCGAAGCGGGCGTCGAACTCGCCTTCGTGCCGACGGTCTCGGCGATGTACCCGCAGGGCCCGCGCACCACGATCCACCCGGGTCCACTCGGGTCGGAGCTCGAAGGTGCTGCGCGTCCCGGTCATTTCGCGGGCATGCTGACGGTCGTCGCGAAGCTGTTCAACATCGTCGGTCCCAACACGGCGTTCTTCGGTGAGAAGGACTACCAGCAGCTCACTCTGATCCGTCAGATGGTCGCCGACCTGAATCTCGACATCCGCATCCTCGGCGTTCCCACCGTGCGCGAACAGGACGGGCTCGCGCTGTCCTCCCGCAACCGCTATCTCGACCCCGAGCAGCGCGAGATCGCGACCACGCTGTCTGCGGCGCTCGTCGCCGGCGCACACGCCGCAGCGGGCGGAGCCGAGGCGATCTTGTCCACGGCACGCGACGTGCTCGCGCAGAGTCCGCAGATCGAGGTGGACTATCTCGAGGTGCGCGGCGTCGATCTGGGGCCGGCACCCGAACGCGGCGACGGCCGACTGCTCGTCGCCGCACGACTCGGCTCCACACGCCTCATCGACAACGTCGGGGTCGCCGTCGGCACCGGCTTCCTCGAACGAGCCACCGGTCCGGTGGATCCCGGCGCCGAAGACAACCTGACGAACCGCTGACCCACCGATCGAATTCGGAAACGAGAAAGAAACCGAGGACGAGCATGTTCCGCACCATGATGAAGTCGAAGATCCACCGCGCCACCGTCACCCACGCGGATCTGCATTATGTCGGTTCGGTGACCGTCGACCAGGATCTGATGGACGCCGCGGATCTGCTCGAGGGCGAGCAGGTCTGCATCGTCGACATCGACAACGGCGCCCGGCTCGAGACGTACGTCATCGCCGGTGAGCGTGGATCGGGCGTCATCGGGATCAACGGTGCCGCAGCACGTCTCGTCAGCCCCGGCGATCTCGTCATCCTCATCGCCTACGGCGTGATGAACGAGCAGGAGTGCAAGGACTACGACCCGCGCGTGGTTTTCGTCGACGCCGACAACCGCCAGGTCGAGCTCGGCAACGATCCTGCCCACGCTCCCGAGGGCTCGGGCCTGATCACGCCGCGGATGCTGTCGACTCTCGACTCCCCGTCCCTGGTCTAGAGGTGCTCCTCACCGTCGACGTCCGCAACACCAATATCGTCCTGGGGGTGTTCGCGGGCAGCGGCTCGCACGCGCGGCTGCTGCGCGACTGGCGCGTCCGTACCGACCCCAGGATGACCGCTGACGAGATCGCCCTGCTGTTCCGCGGTCTGCTCGGCGAATCTGCCGAGCAGGTCACCGGGGTGGCGGCGTTGTCGACCGTGCCGTCGGTGCTACGTGAGGTGCGCGTCATGCTCGACCGCTACTGGTCGTCGGTGCCGCACGTAGTGGTGGAGCCGGGGGTGCGCACGGGAGTGCCGCTGCTCGTGGACAACCCGAAGGAGGTCGGCGCCGACCGCATCGTCAACAGTCTGGCGGCCTACCACTTCTACGGATCCCCCTGCATCGTCGTGGATTTCGGGACCTCCACGTGCGTCGACGTCGTGTCGGGCAAGGGGGAGTTCCTCGGCGGGTCCATCGCTCCGGGTGTGGAGATCTCGATGGATGCGCTGGCGTCGCGGTCGGCGGCACTGCGGAAGGTCGAATTGCTCCGTCCCCGAGGTGTTCTGGGAAAGAACACCGTCGAGTGCATGCAGTCCGGGGCCGTCTTCGGGTTCGCCGGGATGGTCGACGGCATCGTGCGGCGCATCTGCGCCGAGGTGCCCGGTTTCGACGGCGACGACGTGGCCGTCATCGGCACCGGCGACAGTGCGCCGCTGATCATGCCGGAGTCGCGCACCCTCGAGCACCACGAGCCGGATCTGACCCTCGAGGGGCTGCGTCTGGTGTACGAGCGGAACCAGGTGAGACGAGCGGCACGCGGAACTGCAGGTTCCGCTGAGCGTCATTCTGTGTAAAGATGTTCCTCGTGATCCGTTGCATGAGCACCCAGGAGTGTTGTCGAGGCTGACCGCCGCCTCGACCGATAACACATTCCTGGGAGTTTTCTCATGCGCGCTGCGCTTCTTTCCACCACTTCTGTTTCCACCGCTGCTCCGGTTGCCGCTTCTACGGTTACCGCTACTGCTCCGGTCGCCTTCCACCGGCTCGCCGTCGAGCGCACGTACCCCACCGAACTGTCCGCAGCGGTCGCCCGCGGCGCCGTCATCGTCGACATCCGCTCGAACGCCGAACGCGCCGCTCAGGGAACACTTCCCGGTGCACTGGCCATCTCCGCCGATCTCGTCGCCGAGCGACTCGATCCGAGCGGCCCGGGCCGTCTCGCCCTCGCCGTCGACCGCGACGTCGAATGGATCCTCGTCTCGTCGGACGGCGCGAGCTCGCACGGTGTGGTCACCGAACTGCACGCGCAGGGTTTGCGCCGGGTCACCCACCTCGTCGGAGGCTACGACGCCATCCGCGCGGCCCGCCTGGTCGGCGCAGTCGCCGAGGCCCAGCACGTCGCGCAGGACGTGGCGCGGGTCACCGCTCACTGAAAGCGCGCATCTGCAGGAATGGTGACCTCGGGTGTCCGATAGTCTGGTTACCCGTGAGTGATGCCACCGTTCAGCAGCCCGACGACACCCCCGAGCAGATGCGGGTTCGCCGCGAGAAGCGCGAACGGCTCCTGGCACAGGGTTCGGAGGCCTATCCCGTCGAGATCCCGCGCACCCATACGCTCGCGGAGATCCGCGCCGAGTATCCCGACCTCGAGCCCGACACCGCCACCGGCACCGTCGTGGGCGTTGCCGGCCGCGTGATGTTCTCGCGCAACACCGGCAAGCTGTGCTTCGCGACGTTGCAGGAGGGCGACGGCACCCAGCTGCAGGTCATGCTCAGCCTCGCCGGCGTCGGCGAGGAGGCGCTCGCCGCCTGGAAGTCCGAGGTCGACCTCGGCGACATCGTGTTCGTGCACGGCGAGGTCATCAGCTCCCGTCGCGGTGAGCTCAGCGTCATGGCCGACTCGTGGACCATGGCGTCGAAGGCGCTGCGTCCGCTGCCGGTCGCGCACAAGGAGATGAACGAAGAGGCGCGGGTGCGTCAGCGCTACGTCGACCTCATCGTGCGTCCCGAAGCACGTCGCAATGCACGCATGCGTGTCGCGGTGGTGCGCGAGCTGCGCAACGCGCTCGAGCGTCGCGGCTTCCTCGAGGTCGAGACGCCCATGCTGCAGACCCTGCACGGCGGTGCGGCGGCCCGCCCGTTCGTGACGCACTCGAACGCACTCGACATCGATCTGTACCTGCGTATCGCGCCGGAACTGTTCCTCAAGCGCTGCGTCGTCGGCGGTATCGAGAAGGTCTTCGAGATCAACCGCAATTTCCGTAACGAGGGTGCCGACTCGACGCACTCGCCGGAATTCTCGATGCTCGAAACGTACGAGGCGTACGGAACCTACGATGATTCGGCGCGGATGATCCGCGAGATCATCCAGGAGGTCGCGTTCGGGGTCTTCGGCACCCATGTGGTGACGCTCGCCGACGGTACGGAATACGACTTCGGGGGTGAATGGAAAACTCTCGAAATGTATCCCTCGCTGTCCGAGGCGATCGGCACGGACGTGACCCCCGACACCACACTGGAGGAATTGACGGCTCTCGCGGATCGTGTCGGTCTGGAGATTCCCGAGGGCAAGGGCTGGGGTCACGGCAAGCTCGTCGAGGAGCTCTGGGAGCACATGTGCGGCGACCAGCTGCACGAGCCGACCTTCGTGCGTGATTTCCCCGTGGAGACGTCGCCGTTGACACGCGATCACCGCACGGTGCGCGGGGTCACCGAGAAATGGGATCTGTACGTCCGAGGTTTCGAACTCGCCACGGGTTACTCGGAACTCGTCGATCCAGTGATCCAGCGCGAGCGTTTCGTCGACCAGGCGCGTCTGGCCTCGGAAGGGGACGACGAGGCAATGGCTCTCGACGAGGACTTCCTCGCCGCGATGGAACAGGGAATGCCGCCGACCACCGGTACCGGAATGGGAATCGACCGTCTGTTGATGGCACTTACCGGTCTGGGAATCCGCGAAACAATCCTGTTCCCGATTGTTCGACCGAACACCCGTTAATCGGATTTCACCGCTCCATATTGCGATGCGTTAATCGGCGGGTAGTGTGGTGCCCGTCCCGCGGGGGGAAGCGCATTTGAGAGGATTTACACCACATGGCGAAAAAAGTCACTGTCACCCTGATCGACGATGTGGATCAGGAGTCGGCGGCCGACGAATCGGTGGAGTTCGGTCTCGACGGAGTGACGTACGAGATCGATCTTTCCGAGGACAATGCGGCACGGCTGCGCGAGCAGTTGGAATTCTGGATCGAACACGCTCGTAAGGTCGGCGGCCGCAAGCGGAGCAAGACCGCTGCCGGAACTGCGCCGGCTGCGCGCAAGAGCGGATCCGGAAGTGCCGGTCGCGAACAGACGGCCGCTATCCGTGAATGGGCACGGAACAACGATCTGCCGGTGTCGGCCCGTGGCCGAATCTCTGCGGAGATCGTCGAGGCGTACAACAAAGCGCACTGACGAATCCTCGTCCGGGGGGCGTCGTCCATCCGTGGACGGCGCCCCACAGTCGTCGGTGGACGGGTTGGGTTGTGGCACAGTGGCGCCTGTCACACACGTCGATCGTGCGGACGACCCGGCACGATGCGGTCGGGGAGTAGCATCCGCTCATGGCCGAGACCGTGCTCGAACCAGGTTCCACCTGCTGGCGAATCGCGCGAGCGGAGAGGTTGACCTGCATAGTCGACGCCGCCGACTATTTCCGTCACGCCAAGGCGGCGATGCTCCGGGCGGAAGAACGCATTATGCTGATCGGGTGGGATTTCGACACCCGGATCAAGTTCGAACCCGAGGGTGCAACTCTCGAGGGACCGAACAAACTCGGTGAATTCCTCGAATGGCTTCCCGAACGTCGACCCGGTCTCGATATTTATCTGCTCAAGTGGAACATCGGTGCGTTCAGTGCCCTCGCACGCGGAATGACGCCGGTGTTCGTGCTCGATTGGCTCACCGACCCGAGCCTGCACTTCGCAATCGACGGGGCGCATCCCGTGGGCGCGGCGCACCATCAGAAAATTCTCGTCGTCGACGACAGCATCGCTTTCTGTGGCGGTATCGATATGACCGTCGACCGCTGGGACACCCCGGATCATCCGGACCGGAGCAAATACCGGCGGGAGCCGAGCGGTAAACGCTACGGACCGTGGCACGACGTGACGACCGCCGTCGACGGCGACGCCGCGCGGGCCCTCGGTGACCAGGCCCGCGCCCGGTGGAAGGCGGCCACGGGGGAGGAACTCGATCCCGTGCCGGAGCCGGAGCCGATCTGGCCCGACGATCTCGAGCCGACCCTCCGCGGTGTGGACGTGGGCATCGCGCGCACGCTGCCCGCCTACGACGGGAAGGACGGCGTCCACGAGATCGAGGCGCTGTACCTGTCGGTGATCGAGAAGGCGCGGCACACTCTCTACCTCGAGAGCCAGTACCTCGCTTCGCGCAGGATCGCGGAGGCTCTCGCCGAGCGACTGCAGGAACCGGACGGCCCCGAGATCGTGGTGGTGATCCCACGCAACGCCGACGGCTGGCTCGAACGCAAGGCCATGGACGGTGCCCGGCGGGCCCTGCTGCACATGCTGTGGGAGGCCGACGTGCACGGCCGTTTCGCCGCCTACTATCCCGTCACCGCCGGCGGGGAGCCGATCTACGTGCACGCGAAGGTCGTCGTCATGGACGAGACGTTGCTGCGGATCGGGTCGTCGAACCTGAACAACCGTTCGATGGGCTTCGACACCGAATGCGACCTGGCCATCGAGTCCGCCGAACCCGGGGACGCGGTCGGCCGCGCCGCCGTCGAGCTGCGCAACATCCTGGTGGCGGAACATCTCGACGTCGACCCCGAGGTGATCGCGGAGGCCACGAAGGACGGTGGTTCGCTCATCTCCGCCATCGAACGGTTGCGCGGTCCGGGACGTTCGCTGCGGCCGTTCGAACCGGGTACGGTGTCGGACGAGGACAGTGTCCTCGCAGAAAGTGCTCTGGCCGATCCCGAACGCGCCTCGCGGAGCTTCGGACGCAGGATCGAGCGATTCTTCGCCCGTTGATCCCCCACAGCCCCTGTTCGCTTGTGGCGTACAGCTTGCGGAAACGTATCCGCCACGTGCAGCGTTGACTTCTGAAACCGGGTTTTCTCGCCGCCTTCCGAAGGGTAGAGGGAAAGCGAGTCGATACCACGGCCACTAGAGTGTGGAGTGGGAGCTTGGAACCTCTGAAAGGTTCCGACGAACGACTCGAGTGCCGGAGCTTAAGAGCGGCAGCAGGGTGCGGGACGATCGGCGTACCGGACCGGCGGCCGGAGAGTGTGAGGGAGTGCGATGTTCGAAAGGTTCACCGATCGCGCGCGGCGCGTCGTTGTCCTGGCTCAAGAAGAGGCCAGGATGCTCAACCACAACTACATCGGCACGGAGCACATCCTCCTCGGCCTCATCCACGAGGGTGAGGGTGTGGCGGCGAAGTCGCTCGAGTCGTTGGGTATCTCCCTCGAAGGTGTGCGCAGCCAGGTCGAAGAGATCATCGGCCAGGGTCAGCAGGCGCCCTCGGGGCACATTCCCTTCACTCCTCGTGCCAAGAAGGTCCTCGAGCTGAGCCTTCGCGAAGCGCTCCAGCTCGGACACAACTACATCGGTACCGAACACATCCTGCTCGGTCTCATCCGCGAGGGTGAGGGCGTGGCGGCGCAGGTGCTCGTCAAGCTCGGCGCCGACCTCAACCGGGTGCGTCAGCAGGTCATCCAGCTGCTGTCCGGTTACCAAGGCAAGGAGCCCGCAGAATCCGGCACGAGCCGTGGCGAGACCGGCACTCCGTCCACGTCGCTCGTCCTGGACCAGTTCGGCCGCAACCTCACGCAGGCAGCTCTCGAAGGCAAGCTCGACCCGGTCATCGGCCGGGCGAAGGAGATCGAGCGCGTCATGCAGGTGCTGTCGCGTCGTACGAAGAACAACCCGGTGCTCATCGGCGAGCCGGGTGTCGGCAAGACCGCCGTCGTCGAGGGCCTCGCGCAGGCCATCGTCAACGGTGAAGTCCCCGAGACCCTCAAGGACAAGCAGCTCTACACGCTCGACCTGGGCTCGCTCGTCGCCGGCAGCCGTTACCGCGGCGATTTCGAGGAACGCCTGAAGAAGGTCCTCAAGGAGATCAACAGCCGCGGCGACATCATCCTGTTCATCGACGAGCTGCACACGCTTGTCGGTGCCGGTGCTGCCGAGGGCGCGATCGACGCTGCGTCGATCCTCAAGCCCAAGCTCGCCCGCGGTGAGCTGCAGACCATCGGTGCGACGACCCTCGACGAGTACCGCAAGTACATCGAGAAGGACGCCGCTCTCGAGCGCCGCTTCCAGCCGGTGCAGGTCGGGGAGCCGACGGTGGAGCACACCATCGAGATCCTGAAGGGTCTGCGCGACCGCTACGAGGCGCACCACCGCGTCTCGATCACCGACAAGGCGCTCGTCGCGTCGGCCACTCTCGCCGACCGCTACATCAACGACCGCTTCCTGCCGGACAAGGCGATCGACCTCATCGACGAGGCCGGTGCCCGCATGCGCATCCGTCGCATGACCGCGCCGCCGGACCTGCGCGAGTTCGACGACAAGATCGCCGACGCCCGTCGCGAGAAGGAATCGGCGATCGACGCGCAGGACTTCGAGAAGGCCGCGAGCCTGCGCGACAAGGAGAAGCAGCTCGTCGCGCAGCGTGCCGAGCGCGAGAAGCAGTGGCGTGCGGGCGATCTCGACGTCATCGCCGAGGTCGACGAGGAGCAGATCGCCGAGGTCCTCGCCAACTGGACCGGTATCCCGGTGTTCAAGCTCACCGAGGAGGAGACCACGCGTCTGCTCCGCATGGAGGACGAGCTGCACAAGCGGATCATCGGCCAGGAGGACGCCGTCAAGGCCGTCGCCAAGGCGATCCGTCGTACACGTGCCGGCCTGAAGGACCCGAAGCGTCCGTCCGGTTCGTTCATCTTCGCCGGCCCGTCCGGTGTGGGTAAGACGGAGCTGTCCAAGGCGCTCGCGAACTTCCTGTTCGGCGAGGACGACGCGCTCATCCAGATCGACATGGGCGAGTTCCACGACCGCTTCACCGCGTCGCGCCTGTTCGGTGCTCCTCCCGGCTACGTCGGCTACGAAGAGGGCGGCCAGCTCACCGAGAAGGTGCGCCGCAAGCCGTTCTCCGTGGTTCTGTTCGACGAGATCGAGAAGGCCCACCAGGAGATCTACAACACCCTCCTGCAGGTCCTCGAGGACGGTCGCCTCACCGATGGCCAGGGACGCACGGTCGACTTCAAGAACACCGTGCTGATCTTCACGTCGAACCTGGGCACCGCCGACATCTCGAAGGCCGTGGGGCTCGGCTTCTCGGCCGGAACGGGCGAGGCGTCGAACTACGAGCGGATGAAGAACAAGGTCCACGACGAGCTGAAGAAGCACTTCCGGCCCGAGTTCCTCAACCGTATCGACGACATCATCGTCTTCCACCAGCTCACGCAGGATCAGATCATCCAGATGGTCGACCTGATGATCGGACGTGTGGAGACGCAGCTGAAGAACAAGGACATGGGTATCGAGCTCACCGAGAAGGCGAAGTCGCTGCTCGCCAAGCGCGGCTTCGACCCGGTGCTCGGCGCACGTCCGCTGCGTCGCACGATCCAGCGCGAGATCGAGGATCAGCTCTCCGAGAAGATCCTGTTCGGCGAGATCGGCGCAGGCCAGATCGTCCTCGTCGACGTCGAGGGCTGGGACGGCGAGGGCGCCGGCGAGAACGCGAAGTTCACGTTCACGCCGAGCGAGAAGCCGGCCGAGGTCCCGGACACCCCGGCGGTCGCGCTGGCCAAGTCCAGCGAGGGCGAGTCCGAAGCCGGATAAGCGTCCGCTGCCTGTGGGAGCGGGCACGTGTTGCTGCCTGTGGGAGCAGGCACGTGTTGCTGCCTGTGCGAGCAGGCACCTGCTGTACCGAGAGGGGCGGCACCCGAGAGGGTGCCGCCCCTCCCGTCGTCCGACGCACTTGACCTTCAGTCGGCTCGAGGTTGCACGGTGGTGGTGACCGGACGACGACCAGGAGGTACCGCGATGCGGCAAGTACTGCCCGATCTGTGGGAGACGCAGGAGGACAATCCGTTCCCGGGGCTGAGGACGCACGCCTATCTGTGGACCGGGACGAACAACGTGCTCTTCTACTCGGTCGCGGGTGAGGCCGATTTCGACGAACTGGACCGCCTCGGGGGGATCACCGACCAGTACCTGTCCCACCAGGACGAGGCCGGTCCGATGCTCGGCAGGATCGCCGAGCGCTTCGGGCCGAGACTCCACGCGGCAGCGGCGGAGGCCGACGTGGTCGGCCGGCACGCCCGCATCGACGTCCCGCTGACGGAACGTCATGTGGACGACAACGGGGTGGAGATCGTTCCGACACCCGGGCACACGGTGGGCAGCACCTGCTATCTGGTGCCCGGCGCGGACGGGACCCGCTACCTGTTCACCGGCGACACGCTGTATCGCGGTGCTTCGGGGACGTGGCGGGCCGGTTACATCGAGGGGATGAGCGACGCCCGTGTGCTCGCCGACAGTCTGCGCCTGCTGGCGAAGACGGAACCCGATGTGGTGGTCTCGAGTGCGTTCGCGGGGGAGGCGGGCGTGCATCGGATCGACGCCCGGGAGTGGCCCGCCCACGTCGACCAGGCTCTGAGCGGGTTGTCTGCCGCGGTGCAGGGCTGAGCAGAGATCTTCTTTCCGGCCGATCTGCCCTGCCGCGGGGCGCGGCCGACCTTGCCGCCTGCTTATCTGCCGATGGTCGGCATGTGCGCGGTGAGTGTCGACAGGGTGCTGGCGACGATCTCGGTGAGTTCGTCGGGACGGATGTCGAGCGTGCCGTCGAGCCAGCCGCGGACGAGCTCGACGGCGCCGGCCATGACGACCACCGCACGCAGTTCGGCCTGCCGGGAGTCGAGGCGGGTGCCCACCGCGTCGCTCTGCTTGGCGAGTTCGTCGGCGGCGGACCGGATGAACGCGCTCTTCCGCTCGGCGAGCGGGGGCGCGTCGGAGATGAGGAAGCGACCCTGCTGGGGGTTGCGTTCGACGGCGCCGACGATCGCTCCCACCGCGGCGCGTGCCTTGGCGTGCAGCTCGTCGGGGGCCGCCGCGATGGCGTCGACGGCGCGTTCGAGCAGGGTCGCGCCGAGCTCGTCGTAGGCGGTGGTGACGAGGTCGGTCATGTCGGTGAAGCTCTCGTAGAAGAAGCGGGGGCCGACTCCCGCGGTGGCCGCGACCTTCCGTACCGTCGTCGCCGACCAGCCCTCGTCGGCGACGACGTCGATCACCGCGTTCTGGAGACGCTTGCGGCGTTCGGCGCGCCGGTCGGCCGGGGCGACGCCGCGATACGCGCGGGTGGCTTCGGGCTCGGACACATCGTCGAGTGTGGCACAACAGGACCAGACTTCCGGAATCGACCAATTCCGGAATCAAGTGTGTACTAATTATGGAATCCTCGTCATGGTCGGTCCCCGAATCCGGACGAGGAGGAAACGTGACGATCGATGCATCGTCGACTGCCCACCTGCACGACCGAACCGATCGACTCGCACCGAAGCCGATCCTCGAGAAGGCGGCCCGCGTCTGGCGATGTCGTTGCTCGTCGGCGACTCGGTGCGGCCCACCAGGGCCCAGTCCCGGGCGTTCGCCGAGTTCGCGCACACCTGCGATCCCGTGGCCGACGATCTGGTCGCCGCGATACGCCGCGACCGGCTCCGCATCCGCACGCAGTTCGAACAGGCACTCGAACACGGCATCGAGACCGTGGACGATTCCGCGCCCGAGATAGCAGCGTTCATCGCCACCCTCGACGGCGTGCCGTTCCGGGTCGACTACGACAAGCTCGATCTCGCCGCGCGGGCGATCGTGCGGATGCCGATGAGCACCCTCATGGCGTTCACCACCGCCATCGCTTTCCCGGCCAGCTACCCTCTGCGTCTGATCTGGCTGGCGGTCTGGTCGGCGGTCGACCCCGACGACTCGTCCGCCGCTCTCACCGAGGCCACGCTGAAGGCCGTTCCCTGCATCTACGGGGTCGACGGCCCGGGTGCGCAGAACCGCATCAGGAGCTGGGCGCGCTATCACTTCCACGCCGACCTGGCCCGCCTGTCGCTGGGTTCCGGATACGCCGACGTTGTGGGTGTTCCGCGACTGAGCCCGATGGCGGGGCTGTACCCGGTGTGGTTCGCGCGCAACCTCCTACGCGACCGCCTGAATGTCCTGGTGCCCGGAGGCGCCGGACGCGCCGCCCGGCGGGGTCACGCCGAGCGTATGCGGGAGATCGCAGAGGTGAAGCGGCGGCTCGAGGTGCGGCCTTACGAACGGGACGGAGCCGTGCAGTCGATCCGTGAGCGCGACCGCGAACTCAGGGCGCGATCGGCCTGATCCGGACATCAGGAACGCTCTGGCGCGAACGGCCCTCGCCACCACGACGACTCTGCAAGTGTGGTTCGTGAAGCACTGTCTTCGTGAAGCACTGTCGCATGCAGTGCTGTCGCACCCAGAGAAGGAGAGATCATGCCCACTCGTACCGCACGGACCGCATGGAACGGGGATCTGCAGAAGGGCTCCGGTCAGGTGGAGCTCACCAGCTCGGGCCGTGGCACGTTCGACGTGTCGTTCCCGAAACGCTCGGCGGAGAACGCGGACGGCACCACCAGCCCCGAGGAGCTCATCGCCGCCGCACACTCGTCGTGCTTCGCGATGCAGTTGTCCGCGCTGATCGCGGAGGCGGGCGGCACGCCGCAGAGCCTCGAGGTCACCGCCGACGTCTCGCTGGGGCCCGATCCGGCGGGCGGATTTCGACTCACCGGAATCCGGTTGAAGGTGCGGGGCGAGGTCGACGGCCTCGACGCCGACGGCTTCGTCAAGGCCGCGGAGGACGCGAAGGCTGGATGCCCTGTGAGCAAGGCACTCACCGGCGTCGAGATCTCCCTGGACGCCGCGCTCGAGAGCTGACGGGTTCGTGGACCGATCGGCCGGAACAGAGCACGTCAGGGCCGGGTTGTAATCGAATATGAGCATGCCTGACGTACTTCTCCCCACCGCTCACATCGAGATCTGGTCCGACATCGCATGCCCCTGGTGCTACATCGGCAAGCGGCGCTTCGCGGAGGCCCTCGAGTCCTTCGACGACCGCGACCGGATCGAGGTCACCTGGAGGTCGTACCAGCTCTCGCCCGACACGCCGGTCGGGCGACGGGTCCCCGAGGTGGAGGCGCTCGTCGCGATGAAGGGGATGCCGGCCGAGCAGGTCAGGCAGATGTTCGCGCAGGTCTCGGACACCGCTGCCGACGTTGGACTCGAGATCGACTTCGACAACGTCGTCGCCGCCAACACCTTCGATGCGCACCGACTCGTGCATCTGGCGGGCGACAAGCGCGACGAGGTGCTCGAAGCGTTGTTCCGTGCGCATTTCGTCGACAGCGAGGTGATCGACGATGTGGATGTCCTCGTGAAGGTCGCCGCCGAGGTCGGGCTCGATCCGGAGTCGACGCGCGCGGCGCTCGACGGCGACGATCCCGCCGGTGAAGCGGCGGCCGACGCCGTGACCGCCGATCTCTTCGACGCGCGACGGATCGGCGTGCAGGGGGTGCCGTTCTTCGTGGCCAACCGCGCCGTCGCGGTGTCGGGTGCGCAGCCTGTGGACGTCTTCCGCCAGTTCCTGCGCAGGGCCGTCGACGATGTGACGGTCAAGCTGTGAGTGCCGCGAGATAACGTCGCGCGATCTGCTGCTGGAGCAGGTGCCCGACGGGACCGGCCAGCTTCGTGTACCAGCGGGCGGGGCGGGAGAACGCGAGCACCGTTCCCCGCACCCGTCCGTCCACGGTGCGCTCGACGACGAAGGTCTCCTCGCCGCTGGCGGGATGACCGGGGAGTGTGCCGTAGGTGAACCCGCGTATGTCCGGGGTGTCGACGATCTCGATCACGCGGCACCGCGCCGACGCGCGCACCGGTCCGAGACCGAAGCCGAGATCCACTTCGACGCCGGGTACTGCGAGGGGCGTGCCGGGCGGGATCCGTATGCCCGCGCCGCGGTGCATGTCCCACGAGAACAACTGGGCAGCGGCGACCTCGAACACGGTGTCGCCGCGGCCCAGTTCGCTCTCGACCCTCAGATGTCGATAACCGGAGGGGAGCGGTGCCTCGTCCCGGAAGGCACGCAGGCTCGCTCCCACCTCCGCATAGGTGAACTCACGCCCGGACCCGCCGGACGCGGACATCTCAGGACTTCTTGACGTCGAGGACGACCTCGAACTCGAGCAGCGATGCGCCGGTCGCGACGGGCTTCTTCGCCTCACCCGCGTGGGCAGCACGTGCGTCGCCGTCGCGCCACGCGGCGAAGTCCTCCTCGGACTCCCACTGAGTCACCACGAAGTACCGGTTCTCGCCCGCGGTGGGGCGGAGCAGCTGGAAGCCCAGGAAGCCGGGGGAGTTGTCGACGGTGTGCGCCCGATTGGCGAATCGCTTCTCCAGCTCGGGGCCGGCGCCTTCGGGAACTTCGATTGCGTTGATCTTCACGACTGCCATGCGCGAGAGCCTACTCCGCTAACTTGGTCGATTGTGTTGCACGACGAGGGCGGAACCGGACGACCCATCCTGCTGTTGCACGGTCTCATGGGCAGCGCCCGCACGTGGCGTCGTCACGTGCCGTGGCTGCGCGAACACGGACACGTGTACACCTTCGACGCCGCCGGTCACGGTCGTCCCGCTCCCGACGAACTCACCACCGAGGCGTTCGTCGCCGATCTCGAAACCCATCTCACCCGGATCACCGAACCGCTCGTCGTGATCGGGCATTCGATGGGTGCCCTGCACGCGTGGTGCTTCGCTGCGACCCATCCCGAGCGGGTCACCGCGCTGGTGCTCGAGGACATGGCGCCCGACTTCCGGGGACGCACGGCCGCGAACTGGGCGGCGATGATCGCGCAGTGGCCGCAACCGTTTCCCACCGGGGATGCGGTGTTCGACTTCTTCGGGCCCGTCGCGGGTCGCTACTTCCTCGACTCGTTCGTCCGCCGCGATGACGGCTGGTATCTGCACGGCGAGGTCGAGACCTTCCGCGACATCTCGGAAGAGTGGGGGTCGCGGCACTTCTGGGACGAGTGGAACTCGATCCGCGTGCCCGCGCTGCTGCTCGAAGGCGAGTTCACCATCACCCCCGAGGGGCAGATGCGGCGGATGGTGACGCGACCCGGCACCGACCACGTCCTCGTCGACGGCGCCGGGCATCTCGTGCACGACGACCGGCCCGACGAGTTCCGCACCGCAGTGGAACACTTCCTCACCGCGCACGCACTGTCGGCGAGCCGACTCGAGTAGCACTGTCGGCGAGCCGACTCGAGTAGCACTGTCGGCGAGCCGACTCGAGTAGCACTGTCGGCGAGCCGACTCGAGTAGCACTGTCGGTAAGCCGGATCTAGGAGGTCGATCCCTCGCCGGCGAGCGCGAAACGGCCGTCGTCGGTCTGCTCGACGAGACCGTCCACGAGCAGTGAGTGCAGGGCGCGGTCGCGCTGGCCCGGATCCGTGGTCCACACGCTGTCGAGGACGGGACGCTCCACCGGGACGCTGCTCTCGCGCAGCACCGCCATCAACCGGCCGCGCACCTGCCGGTCGGTGCCGGCGAACTTCTGCACCTTCCGGGGTGGTCCGTCGTGGGCGGGCCGCCCGGCCTGTACCCATGCGCACTCGGGCAGCGGGCAGCGTCCGCAGTCGGGCGTGCGAGCGGTGCACACGGTCGCACCGAGTTCCATCAGCGCCGCGGAGAAGGTCGCCGCACGTGCACGCTGACGCGGAAGGATAGCCTCGACGTCGGCGAGATCCCTTGTGGTCGAAGGGTTTCCTGGCTCCGCCCGACCGTGGACGGCGCGGGCGACGACACGACGCACGTTCGTGTCCACCACCGGCACACGCTGTCCGTATGCGAAGCACGCCACGGCGCGGGCGGTGTAGGCGCCGACACCGGGCAGGGTCAGCAGGACGTCGACGTCCTCGGGAACCCGGTCGTCGTGCTCGGCGGCGAGTACGCCGGCGCACTCGTGCAGGCGCAGCGCGCGGCGCGGATAGCCGAGCTTGCCCCACGCCCGCAGCACCTCGGCCTGGCTCGAGGCGGCCATCGCGGACGGCACGGGCCAGCGCCGCACCCACTCCTCCCAGATCGGAGCGACCCGGGCGACCGGCGTCTGCTGCAGCATGACCTCGGACATGAGGATCTGCCAGCCCGTCACCCCGTCGCGGCGCCACGGCAGGTCGCGCGCCTGCGCGGCATACCAGCGCAGCAACGACGGTGCGTCCACGGACATCTCGGGTCTCCTCCGGTCACGGGGTCGGGTGTGGGGATCCGCTGAGGAGATGTCGAACGAAATCGGACATGTGCGCAGGTGAATAATGTACGCATGCCGAACTCCAATCCCATCTCCGCCTGGAAAGCCCTGACCGAGGGTAATCATCGTTTCGTCAGCGACACGCCGCTGCACCCGAGCCAGGGAATCGATCGTCGCGCCGAACTCGTCAACGGCCAGCACCCCACCGCCGTGCTGTTCGGCTGCGGAGACTCCCGCGTCGCCGCAGAGATCATCTTCGACCAGGGGCTCGGCGACATGTTCGTGGTCCGTACCGCGGGTCACGTCATCGACAGTTCCGTCCTCGGTTCCATCGAGTACGCAGTCGACATTCTCAACGTTCCGCTCATCGTCATCCTCGGTCACGACAGCTGTGGTGCCGTGGCGGCGACCATCGATGCCCTCGACAAGGGCACGGTGCCGGGCGGCCACATCCGCAGCCTCGTCGAGCGTGTCGCTCCCTCGATCCTGATGGGCAGGGCCGAGGGTCTGTCCACCGTCGACGAACTCGAGGGGCGCCACGTCGTCGAGACGGGCAAGCTGCTCACGGATCGTTCGCGGATCATCGCCGACCGCATCGCCGACGGCCGCTGCGCCATCGTGGGCGTCACCTACAAGCTCGAGGACGGCAAGGTGAGTCTGCGGGGCCACTTCGGAGACATCGGCGAGGTCTCCGACAACTGAAGACGGGTGCACCTGCGGTCACAACGATGTGACTGCAGGTCACAGCGACACGCCGACGGCGGTGTAGCCGTGCGCAGCCTGTGGCACATACCGTGGGGGGCGTGCTTGAACCGACCGGTCCTCTGCCCCCCGAGATCTACTGGCGACGACGCATTCTCGCGATCGGAGTCTCGGTGGTCGTGCTGGCTCTGGTCATCTGGCTCGTAGTGGCGCTGACCGGCGGCGACGACCCCGATCAGAATCCCGAACCCGCAGCAGCGGAGGTGACGACCTCCGCCACCACGACGGCGGCCGATGCGTCCGCCGACGCGGCGTCCGCGAGCACCACCCGGAGCGGTGGATCCTCGGGTTCGTCCGGGACGCGTAGTGCAGGGGATTCGGCCTCGGAGGACGCGGACGACGAGGACAACACGTCCACGTCCGCCACCACCTCCGCTGCTCCGGTTCCGCCGGGGCAGTGCTCCGATCAGTCGCTCGCCGTGCGGGTGACGGCGGACGAGCCGAACTACAGGGTCGGTTCCGAACCCGATTTCACGATCGTCATCACCAACATCGGCACGTCGCAGTGCGAACGCGACCTCGGTGCGGGCCTTCAGCAGGTGCTCGTCTACAGCCTCGACGGCAACGAGCGACTCTGGGCGAACACCGACTGCTTCCCCGAATCGACCGCCGACATCCGGTCGCTCGCTCCGGGCGACCAGGCCGCCTATTCCGTCAAGTGGTCGGCGACGACCTCCGAGCCCGGCTGCCAGGCGCCGCGCGAACCGGTCGGTCCCGGCGCGTACACCGTGGTCGGGCAGCTCGGCGGCCTGCGCAGCGCGCCCGAGCCGTTCAACATCACGCCCTGACCTGCTGCTCGTCCGGTAGTTGTTCAGTCGTAGTGGTTGATCGCGGCTTCGGCGAGCCGCGACAGTCCCTCGCGGATGTACCTGGCCCACAGGGCGCCGACCCCGTCGACCGCCTGCAGATCGGCAGCGGTGGCCGCGAGCAGGCCCTGCAGTGTGCCGAACGCACCTACGAGCCGGTTGATCTGCCGGGCCTGCAGGCGCGGCACCCGATGGAGCACGCGATAACCGCGGGGACTCATCGAAGTGTCGAGGGCCTCGATGGTGCCCGAATAGCCGAAGGCGCGGGCGAGGCTCGTCAGGTCGAGCAGGTCGACGTCGGTCAGGTGTGCGAGACGCTCGAGCGCCTGCTCGACCTCCTGCTGGGTGGGGACGTGCTCGCCCGCAAGATAGTCCCGCACGATGAGCTGCCGGGCGAGCTGGTTGTCGCCGACGAGTTCTTCGAGCTGGAGGGCCAGCTGGCGACCGTCGGTCCCGAGTTCGAGCACGTCCTGCTCGATCTCCACGGACAGGCGGTGCATCATCTCGAGCCGCTGCGCCACGGTGAGCGCGTCGCGCAGCGTGACGATGTCCTCGATCTCGACCACGGACAACTGCCGGGTCACCTCGTCGAGGCGGGCCTTGTAGCGCTCGAGTGTCGCGACGGCCTGGTTGGCCCGGGACAGGATGGTCGCGGAGTCGTTGATGACGTGGCGGCGACCGTCGACGTACACGCTGACGATGCTCATCGACTGGCTGACCGAAACCACCGGATATCCGGTCTGGATTGCGGTGCGTTCCGCGGCGCGGTGCCGGGTGCCGGACTCCACGGTGGGGATGCTCGGATCGGGCACGAGTTGCACGTTGGCACGCACGATGCGCGAACCGTCGGTGGACACGACCACGGCGCCGTCCATCTTCGACAGCTCCCGAAGTCGGGTGGGGGCGAACTCGACGTCGAGTTCGAAACCGCCGTCGCACAGCTCGGCGACCTTGTCGTCGAAACCGAGGACGATCAGGCCGCCCGTGCGGCCGCGGAGGATGCGTTCGAGACCGTCGCGTAGCGCGGTGCCGGGCGCCAGACGAGCGATGGTGTCGCTCAGCGTCGATGCCGGCGCCGACTCGGTCATCTGGACTTCCTTCCCCTGTGCGGTCTGCGGTCGTCGTCACAATGCGCGGACTCGTGGATCGGCGCCCCGACCGCGCAACTACATTACTTGCTTATGCGCAGCACCTGGACTTTGCCCGACGACCTCGTCGTTCCCGATCTGCCGGAAGATCATCCCGGCCCGGGTGCGCCGGTACCGCAGCATTGGAACAAGTGCTTCGGGTGTGGTGACGACCAGCCCTCCGGCCTCGCGATGGAGTTCACGATCGGCGAGGGCCTCGAGGTGCTCGGCCGTCTCGACGTCGCCACGCGCTACCAGGGCGGACCGGGATTCATCCACGGCGGCATCCTCATGACGGCCTTCGACGAGGTCCAGGGAATGGCGTGCAACGCCGCCCTGCGGACCGCCGTCGTCACCGGGCACTTCGAGACGGACTTCGCCCGTCCCATCCCCCTGGGCTCGGTGCTCGAGTTCCGCGCCCGCGTCGACGGCTTGGTGCGGCGCAAGGTCTACACCAGTGCGGAGGCGCGCATCGTCGCCGGTCCGCCGGCCGATCCGGACGTCGTGGTGGCGTCGTCGGTCGGGTTGTTCGTCGTCGTCGGGCACGAGCACTTCGCGAAGGGCCGCGACTACGCCGACGGCATCCCGCAGAGTGAACACGACATCTCCGCCGTCTGACATTTCCGCCCTCCGGGTTTTCGCGTTCAGGTCTCCGGTCCGTCGGGGAGCAGCGGAACACCCGGCCGGTGGTCGCGTCCGAGCAACGCCGCGGAAGTGACCGCGCCCGCGCCGTAGCGGGAGTGCAGATCGTCCAGGACGGCATCGAGGGCATGCCGGTCGACGGCGCGGTGCTGCGTTCGCGTGTCTGCAGTACTGTCCCCGGCGGCCTCGACCGGCTCGTCGAACGGCAGCTCGAGTTGCTCGACGCCTTCACCGACGAGATTCGTCACCGCGATCCCGATGAGCGTGAGACCGCGCTCGGCGATGAGCGGTCGGGTCTGCTCGAGCAGGTCGTGCGCCGCCGCCGACAGCAGATCGGTGCGTGCGGTGGCCCCGGGCAGCGTGTGAGAGCGTGTCGCGCGGGTGTAGTCGGCGAAGCGCATCCGCAGGACCACCGTGCGGCCGAGGCGTCCGGCCCGGCGCATCCGCCGGCCCACGCGGTCGACGAGCAGTTGCAGCGTCTCGCCGACCGACTCGAGGCTGTGGGGTCCGCGGCCGAGCGCGTGCTGCGCGCCCATCGAACTGCGCCGCCGATGCCGGACCGGACGCGGATCGTGACCGATCGCGAGCGCGTGCAGGTGGCGTCCCGCCGTGCGTCCGAGCAGCGAGACGAGATCGGACTCGGAGTGGGCGGCGACATCGGCCACGGTCCGCAGACCGTGCGCGTGCAACTTCGCCGCCGTCACCTTGCCGACGCCCCACAACCGCTCCACCGGCAACGGATGGAGGAACTCGAGTTCGGCGTGCGGAGGGACGAGGAGCAGTCCGTCGGGCTTGGCCACCCCGCTCGCGACCTTGGCGAGGAACTTGGTGCGCGCGACACCGACGGTGATCGGCAGCCCCACCTCCTCGGCGACCGTGCGGCGCAGGCGTGCGGCGATGTCGACGGGTCTGCCGGCGATGCGCCCGAGACCGGAGACGTCGAGGAACGCCTCGTCGATGGAGATCCCCTCCACGATCGGTGTGGTGCGATCGAAGATCGCGAAGACGTCGCGCGAGGCCTGCGCATAGGCCTCCATGCGGGGAGGCACCGAGATCAGTCCCGGGCACAGGGCGCGGGCGGCTCGGCCCGACATCGCGGTGACGATGCCGTGAGCCTTGGCCTCATAGCTCGCCGCGAGTACGACGCCCCCGCCCACGACGATCGGTTTGGCGCGCAGCCACGGATCGTCGCGCTGCTCCACCGACGCGTAGAACGCGTCGAGATCGGCATGCAGCACCGTCGCATCGGACACGAACACATGTTCGCACCGGCCGCCGACACCTCGGCAGATCGGCGCTGCCGACATGTCCGCAGGTCAGCGTGTGAGGGTCGACAGTGCCTGCGCCACGTTGGACACCTCGAACTTCTTCATGCCCTTCGGGACACCCTCGACATCGCGCGGAACCACCCCGCGGTCGAAGCCGAGCCGGTTCGCCTCCGCGAGTCGGCGACCCGCACCGACGACACGACGGACCTCCCCGGCGAGACCGACCTCGCCGAGCAGCACGGTGCCGGCCGGGACGGGCTGGTCGCGTACGGCTGAGGCGACGGCGAGTGCGAGCGCGAGGTCGGCGGACGGATCGGTGATCCGCATACCGCCGACGGTGGAGGCGTAGACGTCGCAGTTACCGAGCCGGCCGAGCCCGCAGCGACGCTCGAGCACCGCGAGCACCATCGCCACCCGCGCCGAGTCGAGACCGCTCACGGCGCGTCGCGGTGAAGGATTGTGCGTGGGCACCACGAGCGCCTGGACCTCACCGAGGAGCGGGCGTTTGCCGTCCATCGTGACCGTGACGGCAGTGCCGGGCACGGCCTCGTCGCGGTGCTGCAGGAACAATCCCGACGGGTCGCTGACGCCGACGATCCCGTCCTCGGCAAGTTCGAAGCAGCCCACCTCGTCGGCGGCTCCGAACCGGTTCTTCACCCCGCGCACCATGCGCAGCGTCGAGTGCTTGTCGCCTTCGAAGTGCAGCACCACGTCGACGAGGTGCTCGAGGGAACGCGGACCGGCGACCGCGCCGTCCTTGGTGACGTGGCCGATGAGCAGCACCGGGATGCCGCTGGACTTCGCGAGGGAGGTCAGGGCGCTGGTGACTGCGCGGACCTGCGTGACACCGCCGGTCACGCCGTCGACGTCGGCGGCGAGCATCGTCTGGACGGAGTCGACGACCAGCAGCGTGGGCTTGACCTGCTCCACGTGCCCGAAGATCGTCGCGAGGTCGTTCTCGGCGGCAAGATAGACCCGGTCGTGCACGGCGCCGGTGCGGTCGGCGCGCAGGCGCACCTGACCGGCCGACTCCTCGCCGGTGACGTAGAGCGCGCGATCGGCTTCGCCGCGCAACGCCCAGCGGTGCACCACCTCGAGGAGCAGCGTGGACTTGCCGACACCGGGTTCGCCGGCGAGCAGGACGACCGAACCGGGTACGACACCGCCGCCGAGGACGCGGTCGAGCTCGGGGATGCCCGTGGGCTTCGCGTGGGTGGCCTTGCCGTCGATCTGCGACAGCGGGGTGGCCGGGGTGCTCGGCAGCACGGCGGCGGCACCGGCGCGGGCGAGCGAGGTACCCGACCGCGAGGCGACCGCGACCGGTTGGACGGGTGCTTCGTCCATCGACCCCCACGTTCCGCATTCGGGACAGCGCCCGACCCACTTCGCGACGGTGTGCGAGCAGTCGGAACAGCGGTAGAGGGTCTTGGTCTTTGCCACGGCCGGAGGATAGTCGGTCGCACCGACACCGGAGCGGATGCGAGGAGGGCCCGGCCGAGCTGTGCTCGACCGGGCCCTCCAGCAGGAAGTCCTAGTGTGCTTCGCCCACGATCGGCGAGAGCTCCGACTCGTCGCGGGGGAGCTCCGGGCCGGCGTCGATCGGCACGGACAGGGTTACGTCGCCGGCCTCGGCGAACGTGAAGGTCACGGGGATGGTCAGGCCCGGGCGGACACCCTCGGAGAGGTTCACGAGCTCGACGTTGTTGACGACGCCTGCCGGGGCCGGGGAGGGGGTCTCCTCGGTGCTGTTCGGACGCGGCGACTCGTCGACCTCCTCGACGAGGGCGGCGTTCGCCTCGGAGACGCCGGCGACCACGGAGGACTGCGGAGGGACCTCGATGGGAGTGCCCGTGACCGAAGCCGCGAAATCGGTGGAGATACCGGTGAGGTTGTCGCCCACGTACGGGTCGAGGTTGACGATCGTGAAGCCGAGCTGGGCGGTGCCGCCGGGCTCGATGCTGTACTCCTCGGAGTTGGGGTAGATCACGTGCACGTTGCGCAGCGCGAGGCTGCCGGCGTCCACGTTGGAACCGTTGATGGCCGCGACCTGGGTCGAGGTCTGGGTGATCTGACCGGCGCTGCACGCGGACATCGTGAGCGCCCCTCCCGCGGCAAGGGCGAGAGCGGTCACGACTCGGCGAGTCGGCGCTTTGAGAGCAGTCACGGGTTCCTCCACTCGAGTAAGGCTCGCAATCCACTAGGCAGAGTAGTAGTTCCCGTGCGCGCTGTGTACGTCGGGGCCGGATCTCGTGCGGATTCGCGCGCGGAAGACGAGATCGACAGGCGCCCACGGGCGGGTGTGTCGGAGGTCACCCGATACACGGAAGCAACTGCCTGTCAAGCCCTACGCTCAGTGCTCGGTGCCCCTGACCTGCATCGTTGACGGGAGGGTGATGTGGTCACGTGTTAAACTGGGAGAATCGAAAGGGGCACGGGACACATGATTTTCAAGGTCGGAGACACCGTCGTATACCCCCACCACGGTGCGGCGCTGATCGAAGCAATCGAAACACGCACCATCAAGGGTGAGCAGAAGGAATATCTGGTTCTGAAAGTCGCGCAGGGCGACCTGACGGTCCGGGTACCTGCAGAGAACGCGGAGTACGTCGGAGTGCGCGACGTCGTCGGGCAGGAAGGCCTCGACAAGGTTTTCCAGGTGCTGCGCGCACCCCACACGGAAGAACCCACCAACTGGTCACGGCGGTACAAGGCCAACCTCGAGAAGCTGGCCTCCGGCGATGTCAACAAGGTCGCAGAAGTTGTGCGCGACCTGTGGCGCCGGGAGCAGGACCGCGGCCTGTCCGCAGGTGAGAAGCGGATGCTCGCCAAGGCACGTCAGATCCTCGTCGGTGAGCTCGCGCTCGCCGAGGGCACCGACGACGTCAAGGCGGAGACCATGCTCGACGAGGTTCTCGCCGCCGCTTCCTGACGCGCGAGACATCGGCAAACTGCACATGAGCGATCGCAACGGGCCGGTCGTCGGAATCCTTCCGGCGGCCGGCCGCGGTGTTCGCCTGGGAGAACCACTGCCCAAGGCGTTCGTGGAACTGGACGGCCGCACGATGCTCGACCGCTCGGTCGAGGCGATGCTTGCTTCAGCGGTCATCGATCGAGTGGTGATCGTCGCGCCGCCCGAACTGGCTGCGACGCCCGCGGACCGGCTCGTCGGCGAGTCGTTCGCCGACCGGGTCACCGTCGTCGCGGGTGGCGCCGAACGCGCCGACTCGGTGCGCGCCGGTCTTGCGGCGGCATCGGGCGCGCGGTTCGTGCTCGTCCACGACGCCGCGCGTGCGCTCACCCCGGCCGAGCTGTTCGTCCGGGTCGTCGACGCGTTGCGGGCCGGCAGCGAAGCGGTGATCCCCGTCCTGCCCGTCGTCGACACCATCAAGAGTGTCGACAAGGACGGAGTCGTCACCGGGACTCCCGACCGGTCGACCCTCCGCGCGGTGCAGACGCCGCAGGGATTCGACGTCGAATTGCTCGAGCGGGCCAACCGCGACGCCGCCGACGCGACCGACGACGCGGGACTCGTCGAGCGGTTGGGGGAGCGGATCACCACCGTCGTGGGAGACCCTCTCGCTTTCAAGATCACCACCCCACTGGACCTGGTGCTGGCACGGACCGTGCTCGCGTCCGGCGTCCGCACCGAGAAGGAGATGTGAGCATCGTGCGTGTCGGCATCGGAACGGACGTGCATCCCGTGGAGGCCGGACGGCCGTGCTGGATGGCCGGTCTGCTGTTCGAGGACGCCGACGGGTGCGCGGGTCACTCCGACGGGGACGTCGCTGCGCACGCGCTGTGCGATGCGGTGCTCTCGGCCGCCGGTCTCGGCGACCTCGGATCGGTCTTCGGCACGGGCCGACCGGAGATGGCCGGCGCCTCCGGTGTCGCGATGCTCGGCGAGGTACGTCGCCTGCTCGACGACGCCGGCTGGGTGGTGGGCAATGCCGCCGTCCAGGTGATCGGGAACCGCCCGAAGATCGGGCCGCGGCGCGAGGAGGCACAGGCGGTGCTGTCCGAGGCGCTCGGCGGTCCGGTCTCCGTGTCGGCGACCACCACGGACGGACTCGGGCTCACCGGCCGGGGAGAAGGTGTGGCGGCGGTTGCGACCGCACTGGTCCTGGCCCAGCAGGACGAGCGGTAGGATAGACGGTCGTGACCTTGCGCTTATACGACACCGAATCGCGGGCCGTGCGGGATTTCGAACCGCTGGTCCCCGGCCAGGCCTCGGTGTACCTGTGTGGGGCCACCGTCCAAGGCGAACCCCATATCGGGCACGTACGCAGCGGCGTTGCGTTCGACGTGCTCCGCCGGTGGCTCGCTACCAAGAGTCTCGATGTCTTGTTTGTGAGAAATGTCACAGACATCGAGGATAAGATCCTCCGCAAGGCGGCAGAGGCAGGTCGGCCGTGGTGGGAGTGGGCCGCGACCTACGAGCGGGCCTTCAACCGCGCCTACGATGCGCTCGGTGTGCTTCCTCCCTCGGTGGAACCTCGCGCGACCGGCCACATCACGCAGATGGTCGAACTCATCCAGCGCCTCATCGACGCCGGGCACGCCTACGCGGCCGACGGCGACGTCTACTTCGACGTGCTGAGCTACCCCGAATACGGTGCCCTCTCCGGACACCGCATCGAGGACGTCCACCAGGGTGAGAGCGCCGGACTCGGCAAGCGCGACCCCCGCGACTTCACGCTGTGGAAGGCCGAGAAGCCCGGTGAGCCGTCCTGGCCCACCCCGTGGGGTCGTGGTCGCCCCGGCTGGCATCTCGAGTGCTCCGCGATGGCCGGCTTCTATCTCGGCGGCACCTTCGACATCCACTGCGGAGGCATGGACCTCGTCTTCCCGCACCACGAGAACGAGATGGCGCAGTCCCGCGCCGCCGGCGACGGCTTCGCCCGCTACTGGTTGCACAACGGCTGGGTGACGATGGGCGGCGAGAAGATGTCGAAGTCGCTCGGTAACGTGCTGTCGATCCCCAACGTGCTCGCCCGCGTCCGGCCACAGGAACTGCGCTACTACCTGGGCAGCGCCCACTACCGTTCGATGCTCGAATACTCCGACGACGCGCTCGCCGAAGCGGCCGCAGCGTACCGGGGACTCGAGTCGTTCGTGCTCAAGACCCGCGACCGCGCGGGCGAGGTGCCCGTGGGCGAGTGGACCGAGGCCTTCGCCGAGGCTCTCGACGACGATCTCGGTGTGCCCAAGGCGCTCGCGGAAATACACCGCAAGCGCAGCAAGGGCAACAAGGCGCTCGACAACGGCGATCTCGACACGGCCGTGCAGATCGCCTCGCAGGTCCGGAGCATGCTCGGCATCCTCGGTGTCGACCCGCTCGACGAGCACTGGTGCTCCACCGACGATTCAGGGTCGGCCGCACTCGCGGCACTCGACGTGCTGGTCGGCGCGGATCTCGAACGCCGCACGACCGCCCGGGCCGAGAAGAACTGGGCGGTGGCCGACGAGGTGCGGGACCGCCTCACAGCCGCGGGGGTCGAAGTGACCGATACGCCCAACGGACCCGAGTGGTCTCTGAAAGCAGGACAGTGATGGCAGGCAATTCCCAGCGTCGCGGCGCTATTCGTAAGGGCGGCACGAAGAAGGGGCAGGTCGTCGGGTCCGGCGGGCAGCGGCGACGCGGGCTCGAAGCGCGTGGCGCCACCCCCAAGGCCGAGGACCGGCCCTACCACCCCGCCGCACGGCGTGCCCGGGCCGCGGCCAAGGCCGCCGACCCGCGCGGTGGCGGTCGTCGTCCCGCGGCCGGTCGCAAGGCCGAGGACGGGCCCGAGATGGTGCTCGGCCGCAATCCGGTCGTCGAGTGCCTACGTGCCGGTGTGCCCGCGACCGCTCTGTACGTCGCCCTCGGCGCCGAGGCCGACGAGCGGCTCAAGGAAGCCGTGCAGCGCTCGGCCGAGATGGGCATCTCGATCCTCGAGGTCTCGCGTTCCGAACTCGACCGTCTGTCGTCGAACGGGATGCACCAGGGCATCGGCCTGCAGGTGCCGCCGTACCGCTACGCGCACCCCGACGACCTGCTGGCCCGCGCCGCGGAGAACCACGAGCGTCCGCTGCTCGTGGCCCTCGACAACATCTCCGATCCGCGCAATCTCGGCGCGGTGATCCGTTCGGTCGCGGCCTTCGGCGGCCACGGTGTGGTCATCCCGCAGCGCCGTTCGGCGTCGGTGACGGCCGTGGCATGGCGCACGAGCGCCGGTGCCGCAGCGCGACTGCCCGTCGCGCGTGCCACCAACCTCACGCGCACGCTCAAGGACTGGCAGTCCCGCGGTGTCCGCGTCGTCGGTCTCGATGCCGGTGGCGACACCAACCTCGACGATTTCGACGGCACCGATCCCGTCGTCGTGGTCGTGGGGTCGGAGGGCAAGGGACTCTCGCGCCTGGTGCGGGAGACCTGCGACGCCGTTCTCTCCATCCCGATGGCCGGAGACGTCGAGTCGCTCAACGCCTCCGTCGCGGCGGGCGTGGTGCTCGCGGACATCGCGCGGCAGCGTCGGGTCTGATCGAGTCTGCCCGAGCTGCGGTCGCGAGGACCTAGTCTGTCCTCGTGGTCGCATCCCTGCCGTTCCGTACGAAGGTGTTCGCCTTCCTCGAACGCTTCGCCGACAAGTCCATTGCCGACGCGTCCGTCGACGAGATCCCGGCACGTCGTGCTGCGCGCACGAAGCTCCTGTCGTCCCCGGTCGGACGGCTGATCTCGGGCCGGACGCATCCCGGCGTGCGGATCGAGGACCGATGGGTCGATCTCGAGCACGAGGTGATCGACGATCTCGCCCCCGAGGACTCCCCGGTCCGGACCCGTCTGCGGATCTATCGGCCCTCGGCGCGAACGAGCGGTCCGCTGCCGGTCGTGCTGTTGTTCCACGGCGGCGGGTGGGTGCTCGGCAATCCGGAGCAGAACGAGTGGTGGGCGAGCCACACCGCCGCGCGGACCCCGAGCGTCGTGGTGTCGGTGGACTACCGGCTCGCCCCCGAACATCCCTATCCCGCAGCAGTGCTGGACTGCTGGGCGGCGTTCCGGTGGGTCGTCGCACACGCTGCGGAACTCGACGGTGATCCGTCCCGCGTCGTGGTCGCCGGTGACAGTGCCGGAGGCAACCTCGCCGCGGTCGTCGCCGACGTGGCCGGCCGCTCGGGTGGTCCGCTGCCGGCCGGTCAGGTGCTGATCTATCCGGCGACGGAGATGGAGGAGGAGTTCCCGTCGGAGCGGCAGTTCGCGAACGCTCCCGTGCTCACCTCCCGCGGTATGCGGGCGTTCGTGCGCCTGTATCTGGCCGGAGCCGATCCGTATGCGCCGACCGCGGCTCCCCTGCGCGGCACGCTCGCCGGTGCCGCCGTACCGGCCCTCGTCCAGATCGCCGGGCACGACCCGTTGCGCGACAACGCCGTTCGATACGCCGAAGCATTGCGGGCCAAGGGCGGCGACGTCGCGGAGACCGATTATCCCGACACCGTGCACGGCTATCTCAGCCTGCCCGGCATCTCTCCGCCCGCGACACACGCACTCGACGAGGCGATCACCTTCGTACGTCGGGTGACGGCTACCGACCCGACCGACGAGGACGACACCTCCGTGCCGTCACGCGCCTGACGGTCACCCAGCAGCGATCACCGTACCGGCACGAACCGCACCCGCTGTCCGGGACGCAGTTGCGCCGCGACCGGCAGATCGGCGGCGACCGCCACCGCGGCCACCGGATAGCCGCCCGTGACGGGATGGTCGACGAGGAACAGCACCGGATGCCCGTCCGGCGGTATCTGCAGCGAGCCGGGAACCATGCCCTCGCTGGGCATCTCCTCGTGCCGTGCCCGGTGCAGTCGGCCGGGACCGTGGAACCTGATACCCACCCGGTCGAGTTCCGGTGTCACCGTCCACGTCTCGTGGAACAGCGCCCGCAGTGATCCGGGCGTGAACCAGTCGTCGCGCGGGCCGGGCCGTACCCGGATCTCCACGGGGTCGTCCATCGGCGGTGGTGGTGGGAACTGCTCCTCGTCGGGCAGGTGACCCGACATCGCCCCGACCAGCAGACTGTCGCCGGCGCGAACGGGTGACGGTCCGGTGTGCGACAGGATGTCGGTGGATCTACTGCCGAGCACCTCCCGCACGTCGATGCCGCCGCGTACCGCGAGGTAAATCCGCAGGCCTTCGTTCGAGACGCCGATCCGCAGCACGTCGTCGTTGCGGAGGGTGATGCGCGCCCAGTCGCCGACCGGCCGGTCGCACACGGTCACGTCGGCGCGGGCACCGGTCACGGCCACGATCGTCTCGCCGACGCTGCGGACGGCGAGACCGCCGCCGGTCACCTCGAGTGTCGCCGCGTCCGGCTGGTTCCCCACGAGCCGGTTCGCGGCGTCGTGTGCGCGCCGGTCGGCGGCACCGGACCGGGTGAGGCCCGAGGAACCGTAACCGGGACGTCCGCGATCCTGGACCGTCGTGAGCATTCCGCCGGAGAGCACCTCGAACCACGCCACGATGTTCATTCTCACTCACCGGCTTCGATCGCACGTCCGCACTCCGGCCGAACGATCGCGTTAGGTTGAAGATCATGAGGAAGGAGGTGACGATCATGGATGAAGCAGACGTCCGGGCGGCGACGACGCGACTGATCGAGAAGGCCGTCGAGGCCGACGACCTTCAGGCCGCGCACGACGCTGTCGCGGAACTGAGCGTCGAACAGGTCGTCGACGTGCTCGAACGGCTCGGTCGGACGGATCGCGCAGTGCTCTACCGGTTGCTGCCCAAGGACCGGGCGATCGACGTCTTCGAACAGCTCGACCCGAGCATGCAGAGCGAACTGCTCCGCGGGTTGCGCGACGATCAGGTGGCCGCAATCTTCGCCGACCTCGAACCCGACGACCGGGTGGAACTGCTCGACGAACTGCCCGCGACGGTCGCGTCGACCCTCATGCGCGGCCTGCCGCCCGCCGACCGCGAGGTGACCGCCACGATCCTCGGCTATCCGCAGCGGTCGATCGGCCGGCGGATGAGCCCGGCCTTCGTGTCGCTGCGGCAGGACATGACCGTCGAGCAGGCGATGGACGCCGTGCGTCGTCGGCTCGACGACGCGGAGACGGTGTACACGCTGCCGGTGGTGGACGACGGTCGTGTGCTCGTCGGGGTGGTCGGTCTGCGCGAGCTGATGACTGCGGCGCCGGGAACGGTGCTCGCCGACATCATGAACGAGCCCTACTGGGCGCGCGTGACCGACGACGCCGAGGAGTCCGCGCGCCGCTGCGCCGAACTCAAACTGCTGGCGTTGATCGTCGTCGACAGCGAGACCAGGTTGGTGGGCATCCTGACCGTCGACGACGCCCTGCGGATCCTCGAAGCCGCCGACAGCGAGGACCAGGCGCGCATCGGCGGTACCGAGCCGCTGCGCCGGCCCTATCTCGCGACACCCGTCGGGCAGTTGGTGCGCTCGCGGGTGGTGTGGTTGCTCTTCCTGGCACTCGGCGCGACCCTCACGGTCCAGGTCCTCGAGGTGTTCGAGTCGACCCTCGATCAGGTGGTCACCCTGGCGCTGTTCGTGCCGCTGATCATCGGCACCGGGGGCAACACCGGAAACCAGGCCGCCACCACGGTCACCCGCGCATTGGCGCTCGACGACGTGACGCCACGCGACATCGGCGGGGTGATCGCCCGCGAACTCCGGGTGGGTCTGTCCCTCGGTGTCCTGCTGGGCTCGGTCGCGTTCGTCCTGACGTCCCTGGTCTACGACTCGTCGGTGGGCGCGGTGATCGGGCTGACGCTGGTGAGCATCTGCACCCTCGCCGCCACCGTCGGTGGTGCGATGCCGTTGGTGGCCAAATCGATCCGCGCCGACCCCGCGGTCTTCTCCAATCCGTTCATCACGACCTTCGTCGACGCGACCGGCCTGGTGATCTATTTCCTCGTCGCGAAGGCCGTGCTCGGTATCTGAGCGCAGCGGCGCAGTGGATCCGGGGACGGTTCAGATCGCGACGAAGCGCACCGCACATCCCGGTCGCAGCAGCGCCGCAGGAGTCCGGTCCGGTTGCCACAGCGGGGCATCGGAGGTTCCGATGAGTTGCCATCCTCCGGGCGACTTCCGCGGGTAGACGCCCGAGAACTCACCCGCCAGTCCCACGGCGCCGGACGGGACGGAGGTGCGCGGTGAACTGCGACGCGGCACGTGCAATCGAGAATCCCCGCCGGTGAGATACGCGAAGCCGGGCGCGAACCCGCCGAAGGCGACCGTCCAGAGGCTGCCGGTGTGGGCGGCGATCACGCCGTCCGCGCCGAGGCCGGTCAACTCGCCGACCTCTTCGAGATCGACGCCGTCGTACCGGACTTCGAGCGTCACCTCCTCGATGTCGACGTCGTCCCCGGACACCGGTGGGGTGGTGGTGACCCACTTGTGCACGACCTGCGCGCCGGTCTCCGACGGATCGAAGCACACCAGCAGTGTCCGCGCCGCCGGCACGAGATCGACGACGCCACGCGGCCGCTCGCGGTCGAGTGCCCGGAAGTGGGCGAGAACCTCGTCGAGGGAATCGAATTCGGCGAGCAGGGCGCTGTCTCCGGCACGAAGGATTTTCATCGGTGGACCTCGCGGTGTCGGGCGTTCACACGAACGCCCGGATGTCGATCTTCTCGGCGTCGAGGCGGCGGCGCACGGCGACGGCCATCGCCGTGGCGTCGGGGGAGTCGCCGTGGATGCACACCGACTGCGCGTTCACGCGTATGTCGCTGCCGTCGACGGCGGTGACCACCCCCTCGGTGACCATGCGCAGGACCCGCTCGGCGACCTCCTCCGGATCGTGCAGTACCGCACCGGGTTCGCGTCGGAAGACGAGCGTGCCCTCGGGGGTGTAGGCGCGGTCGGCGAACGCCTCGGCGACCACCTTCAGTCCGGCCCGTTCGGCCTCCTCGAGGAAGACGGAGCCGGGCAGTCCGAGGACGGGCAGCGAGGCGTCGTAGGCGCGTACCGCATCCACGACCGCACGGGCCTGTTCGCGGTGATGGACGATCGCGTTGTACAGCGCGCCGTGGGGTTTGACGTAGCTCGCCGACGAACCGGCCGCCCGGGCGAGACCGTCGAGCGCGCCGATCTGGTAGATGATCTCGGCGGTGAGATCCGCCGACGGCACCTCGATGAAGCGGCGGCCGAAACCGCCGATGTCGTTGTAGCCGACCTGGGCACCGATCCTTACCGCGCGCTTCGCGGCGCCGTGGCACGTATGCAGCAGTGTCGCCGGGTCGCCGGCGTGAAATCCGCACGCCACGTTGGCGCTGGTGACGATGTCGAGCATGGTCTCGTCGTCGCCGAGACGCCACCGGCCGTAGCTCTCGCCGAGGTCGCTGTTGAGGTCGATGCGGGTCACGACCCGAGTCTATGCCCGCTCAGAAGACCGTTCCGACGTCGCGCACGACGATGTCGTCGAGGGCGCGTTCGCCGGCGATGCGGCGCACGGTGGGGTCGATGTGACCCGTCTGCAGCACCGCGTCCCCTTCGTGCGGCCAGCGCAGGCCGGCGTCGTCGCGAGCGGCGTCGTAGACGAAGTGCCCGCGACCCTCACTGACGCCGTAGCCCACCAGTACGGTGCTGCGCATGTCGATCCCGTAGAAGCCGGGAATGGAGGCCTGGATGTCGGTGACCTCGTGTTGCGTCGCGACGGTGACCAGACCGGTCGCCTCGGCCTCCGCGATGTAGGTGACGTCGACGGAGTGCTTGCCGCCGTTGTTGACACCCATCGCACCCGAACCGTCGGTGTAGCCGGGGCCATCTCGTCGCGGAGTTCGGCGAGCGCGTAGTCCCAGTCGATCGGCATCGGGATCTTGTCGATCGGGAAGCCGGCCTTCCGCGCACGGTTGGCGAAGATGCGCGAGGTCGCGTAGTTGGGGCTGTCGACGAGTTCGTCGGGCGCCACGGCCAGGTGCAGCATCTGCGCGACGCGCGGGTAGTGGACGCGGTCCATGCGCGCCCAGTCGAGTTCGTTCGGGAAGTGGGCGTTGAACACCGCTTCGTCGGGTTGCAGCGTCATGCCCTGGTAGACGAGCGACCCGCCGCCGACACCGGCGGCGCACAGGGCCGTCATGTTCTCGCCGACGCACGCCTCGACCAGACCGGTGTAGGGCTCGAAGGCGAGGTGACGACCGAACACCTCGGGGTTCGACCGGTGCCACAGGAACCGCTTGTCGGGGTTGTCGATGCGAAGGAACGACGCGTGACGTGCTGCACTCTCCACCCCCGATGTCTGTGACGTCCCGTTACTGGAGCAACCTCGGGAAACTGGGCGGACGTCGAGGAGCGCGTCAAGATCACGTCCCGACGGGCCGTGAATCAGGCAGTTGCGGCGACCCGCCCGGAACCACGTCGGTTGCGGGCGGTGCCGATCACGCGGCAGATCATGTAGATGACGAACGCGATCGTCGTGATGAACGCCGAGACCGGCACGCCCGGCGCCAGCGCGAGCAGGATGCCGCCGACCGCCGAGATCTCCGCGAAGACCACAGACAGCACCGTGGCGGCGAGCGGCCCGCTGACCACCCGGGCCGCCGCGGCGGCCGGGGTGATGAGCAGTGCCATCACCAGCAGCGCGCCGACAATCTGCACACCGAGTGCGGCGGTGACACCGACGAGCACCGCGAACACGATCGACAATGCGCGCACCGGGACGCCGCGTGCAGCCGCGACCTCCGGGTCGGTGCTGGCGAACAATAGCGGACGGTAGATCACCAGCAGCGTGAGGATCACGACGGCAGCGCACGCGGCGAGCAGGGCGATGCCGGTACCGCCGGGCGCCACGATCTGACCGGTGAGCAGCGAGAAGGCGGCGCCGGTGCGTCCGTCGTAGGCCCACAGCAGCAGGACGGCGAGACCGAGTCCGAAGGCCATCACCACGCCGATGACGGAGTCGCGTTCGCGGGCACGTGTCCCCAGGACCCCGAAGAGGATCGCGGCGATCACGGCACCCGCGACCGCACCGATCCCGACGGAGACCCCGATGATGAGCGCCGCCGCGGCACCGGTGAGCGACAGTTCGGAGGTGCCGTGGACGGAGAACGCCATCTGACGGCTGATGATCAGCGGGCCGATCACGCCGGCGAGCAGACCGAGGATCGCACCGGCGACGAGCGCCTGCTGCACGAAGTCGTACTGCAGGAGTTCGACGGTGGTCTCCACGTCGAACATCCGCCCGAGGGCGTCGGTGAACTTGCTGCTCATTCGTGATCCTCGTGATCGTGGTGGACGCCTTCCCCGGGGCGCAGTCCGCCGGCGCTGCCGAGCGCGTCGATGGCGTCGCCGGTGCCGACGACCACCAGGCGGCCGCGCATCTCGAGCACTTCGACGTCGGTGCGGTAGAGCTCGGAAAGCACCTGCGAGGTCATCACCTCGGCGGGGGTGCCGATGCGGAACTGGCCGTCGACGAGGTACAGCACGCGATCCACCAGCGGCAGGATCGGATTGATCTCGTGGGTGACGAACAGGACGGAGGTGTCGTGGTCGCGGCGGCGGCGGTCGATGAGCGCCGACACCAGGTGCTGGTTGGCGAGATCGAGACTGAGCAGCGGCTCGTCGCACAGGAGTACGCGCGGATCTCCCACGAGCGCCTGCGCGATACGCAGCCGCTGCTGCTCACCACCGGAGAGCGTGCCGATCGGGGCTCCGGCATAGGTCTCTGCGCCGACCTGAGCGATCGCGTCGTCGACCGCGACGCGGCGCCCCCGGCGCGTGCGCAGGCCGGTGCCCCAGCGATGTCCGTCCATGCCGAGGCCCACGAGATCGCGTCCCCGCAGCGGGACGCCCTCGTCGAGAGACTTCTGCTGCGGCACGTATCCGACGTGCGAGTTCCCGGTCCGGACGGCCTGCCCGGCGATGGTCGCGGTTCCGGAGGTGAGCGGGAGCTGGCCGAGCAGCACCTTGAGCAGCGATGTCTTGCCGGCACCGTTCGGTCCGAGCACCGCCAGGAACTCGCCGGGTTCGACGACGAGGTCGAGTCCGTCCCAGAGGACCCGATCGCCGAATGCCAGCCGGGCATCGCGGAGTTCGACTGTGGGCGTGCGGTCGGATGGAGGAGGTGTCACCGGAGTCCGTGTTCTCGATCGGATGGTCAGGAGGCGGTCTCGAGCGCGGCGGCGAGGGTCTCGGCGGTCCGGGCCTGCCACTGAATGTAGTCGACACCTTCGGGCAGGGTTTCGAAAACCTCGACCACGGGGACGCCCGACGACTCTGCTGCCGTGCGCATCTCGCGGCTGATCCGGTCCTCGGTCTGCGGGTTGTAGATCAGGACGCGAACCTGCTTGTCGACCAACAACTGCCGTGTCGCCGCGATCGCCGCCGGGGACGGATCGGTGCCGTTCTCGATGGCATTGGTGAAGTCCGGGGGAGTGATGTCGTCGAGCGTCGCGGCCGAGACGAGGTAGTGGCCGATCGTCTCGGTCTGGGCGACGGGTGCGTCGCCGTGTGTGTCGGCGAGCTTGTCGACAACATCCGCGACGTAGTGCAGGTTCTCGTGGAAGCCCGCGGCGTTGGCCTCGTAGACGGCGGCGCCGTCGGGGTCGAGTTCGGCGAGCTGCTCGGCGACGGCGTGCGCGACGGCGTCGGCGGTCGCGAGGTCGTACCAGACGTGCTCGTTGATGCCGCCGTGGTCGTGACCCTCGTGCGAGTGCCCGTCGCCGGCGTCGGACACCTCACCGCTCTCGTGCGAGTGGTCCTCGGAAACGGTTGTCTCCGAGTCGCTCTCGATGGCGTCGTCGATGCCGTCCTCGTCGCCGTGATCGTGTCCGGCGTGCAGATCCGAGTACGCGCCGGATTCGAACAGGGCGAAGGCCTCCACGACTGCAGGCTTGTCCCCGGTGGCGCCGAGGATGTCGTCGACGAATTGGTCGTAGCCACCGCCGTTGTAGACGACGAGCGAGGCGTCGGAGATCGCCGCGGCGTCGAGGGGGCTGGCCTCGTAGGAGTGCGGGTCGGCGTTCGGTTCGGTGATGAGCGAGCGGACCTCGATGCGGTCTCCGGCCACCGCCTGCGCGATCGACCCCCACACGTTCGTGGAGGCGACGACGCTGATCTCGTCGTCGTCGGCGCCGGAGGTATCGGTGCCGCACGCGGCGAGGGCGGTCGCGCAGGCTACGGCGGCGGCTGCGAGGGCCGTGCGGGAGGACAGTCGCACAGTTCTTCTCCTGAGGATCGGCGGTCTTCGACGAACGGGGTCCGGAACGACCGAGCGACCGACCCAAACGTTATTGGTAACCGTTACCGTTCCACTTTAGCGGACGACACCGAGCCCTCCTACCATCCCTGGGTGGTCGTGACCATGGACACAGGACTACGGTCCTCTCATGTCCAGGTCTCGTCAGCCGCGCCGACAGGCGACCCTGGCGTCGATTGCCGCCGAGTTGAAGATCTCCCGCACCACGGTCTCGAACGCGTACAACCGCCCCGACCAGTTGTCCGCCGAGCTACGCGAACGTGTCCTCGAAGTCGCCAAACGACGCGGATATGCCGGCCCGGATCCGATGGCGCGGTCGCTGCGCACCCGCAAGGCAGGAGCGGTGGGGGTCCTGCTCACCGAAGCGTTGAGCTATTCCTTCCGGGATCCCGCCGCCATGAGTTTCCTGTCGGGACTGTCCGAGGCCTGCGAAGCGGCCGGACAGGGACTACTGCTCATCCCCGCCGGACCGGGCCGGACCGACGACGAGGCCGCACAGGTCGTGCACCGCTCGTCCGTCGACGGCTTCGTCGTCTACTCGGTCCCCGCCGAGGACCCCTATCTCGCTGCCGTGCTCGAACGGCACCTCCCGATCGTCGCGTGCGACCAGCCGCGCGGGCTCGAGAACACCCCGGTGGTGGGCATCGACGACCGGCGGGCGATGCGCGATCTCGCCGCCCACCTCATCGAACTCGGCCACCGCCAGATCGGCATGTTGTCGATGCGCCTCGGCCGCGAACGGCACGACGGGGTCGTCGACCTGTCGACCCTCGAATCCGGCGCCTTCCACGTGCAGCGCGAACGCATCCGCGGCGTCCAGGACGCCATGAGCGCCGCAGGGCTGGCCCCCGAATCGCTCACCGTCGTCGAGCGCTACACCCACACCGCGGAGGACGGCCTGTCCGCCGCGGCGCAGATCATGCGCATGAACCCGCGGATCACCGCGCTCGTGTGCACCACCGACGTGCTCGCGCTCGGCGCTCTCGCCTGGGCCAATCAGATGGGTCTCGACGTGCCCGGCCACCTGTCGATCACCGGCTTCGACGGCATCGACGAAGCGATCCGCGAAGGCCTCACGACCGTGAGGCAACCGCAGAAGGACAAGGGGCGGCGCGCAGGCGAACTGCTCCTCGCCGCCCCCTCGCACTCCGGTGTACCCGCGCTCGAGACCCTGGGGACCCAGCTGTGGTTCGGTGCCACCTCGGGTCGGGTCGAGAGCGAGTGGTACGCCGAGTGACCGAGCGGCCCCGCTCGTAGCTCAGTGCTGCCGGTCGCCCGTGGCCTTCGCGCCCGACAGCAGCTGGGCGCAGTGCAGCAGACCGATGTGACTGTACGCCTGCGGGTGGTTGCCCAGCGCACGCTCCGCGACGGGGTCGTACTCCTCGCTGAGCAGCCCGGTCGGTCCGGCCGCCGCGACCAGCTGCGCGAACAGCGCCTCGGCGTCGTTGCGCTGCCCGACCAGCAGGTAGGCCGCGACCAGCCACGCCGCGCACAGGTGGAAGCCGCCTTCGGCGCCCGGCAGGCCGTCGTCGCTGTGATAGCGGTAGACGGTCGCGCCGCTGCGCAACTCCCGTTCGGTGGCCTGCACGGTCGCCCGGAACCGCTCGTCCTGCGGGTCGACGAGTCCGGTGAGGCCGATGAACAGGGTGGCCGCGTCGAGATCGGTGCCGTCGTAGGCCGAGGTGAACGACTGGACCTCGTCGTTCCAGCCCTTCTCGGTGACCTCCTCGGCGATCTCGTCGCGCAGCGCCGCCCAGCCCTCGCCGGCGGTCCGGCCGAACTTCTCGGCGAGCGTCAGTGCCCGGTCGACGGTCAGCCACCCCATGACCTTCGAGTACACATGGTGGCGGGGTGCGTGGCGGATCTCCCAGATGCCGTGGTCCGGTTCGAACCAGCGCCGTTCGACCGCGGTGACCATCGAGCAGACGAGCTCCCAGTCCCGGTCGGTGAGGGCACGGTCGTGGGACACGCCGCGCGACTCGCGGCTGTGCGCGAGGTCGGCGATCAGGTCGACGATCGGGCCGAAGACGTCGAGTTGCACCTGCTGGTTCGCCGCGTTGCCGACCCGCACGGGCCGCGAACCGGCGTATCCGGGAAGCGAGTCGATCACGGCCTCGGGCGGCAGCGGTCCGCCGGCGAGCGTGTACAGCGGGTGCAGACGTTCGGGGCCCGGCACGGTCTCGAGGACGCGGTGGACCCAGTCGAGATAGTTCTCGGCCTCCTCGAGGGATCCGACCCGCACGAGCGCCTGCGCCGTGAGCGCGGCGTCGCGCAGCCAGCAGTAGCGGTAGTCCCAGTTGCGGACACCGCCGATCTCCTCGGGGAGCGAGGTGGTCGCCGCGGCGAGGATCGAGCCCGTCGGACCGTGGACCAGCCCCCGCAGGGTGAGCGCCGAACGCTTCATGAGATCGGGCTTGAGCGGCGGCAGCTCGAGCTGGGACGCCCACGTGTGCCAGTAGGCCTCGGACTGTGCCCGACGCTCGACCTCCGGCACCGGGTGCTCATCGAGATCGTCGGTGCCGCAGCGGAGTTCGAGGATGATGTCGTTCTCGGTGGGGTCGACCACGGCGTGGGCCGTCTGGTGCACGCCGTCCGTGGTGATGTCCCACCGCACGCCGGGGGAGCGCAGGACGTAGGGCTCGTTGAAGCCCATGACGCGGATGCCGTCGTCCTCGACCTCGAGGGTGACCTGTCCCTGTCCGAACTCCGGTCGCGGGGCGAAGGTCACCACCGCGCTCGCGCGCCCGGTGATCACGCGCGTGAGGTCGGTACGGCCGGCCTCGACGTCGTGCGGGAGGTAGTCGATCACCGCGAGCGACGCCCACCGGGTCACCACCGTCATCGTCGAGTCGACGTAGCGCTGGCTGAGCGGCAGTGCCTGGCGGGTCGGGCCGATGGTGAAGTGACCGGCTGCGTCACCGCCGAGGAGATGGGCGAACACCGCCGCGGAATCGGGTTCGGGGTGGCACAGCCAGGTGATCGTGCCGTCGGGGGTGACGAGTGCCTTCGAGCGGGGGCTCGCGAGCATGGTCAGGCGTTCGATCGGCGCGACGTGGGCGCCGGACAACCAGGTGCGACGTTCCTCGAGCAGGAACGCGAGTGCGGCGATGACCTCTTCGCTGGTGCGGACGCGGTACTCGGCGGCGGTGTCGCCGTCGCCGATCTTCACCCCGACGTCCGGGCCCTGCAGCGAACGGAAGGCCTTCTCGTCGGTCACGTCGTCGCCGAAGAAGACCGCCGCGCTGGCGGCTTCCTGGTGGCGGATGACGTCGAGCGCCTTGCCCTTGTCGGTGGGCACCACGGACAACTCGATGACTGCCTTGCCCTCGGTGACCTGCACACCGGGCTGGAGCGCGAGGCCGCTGCGCACGAGATCGAGGGCCTGCTCGGTATCGGCGGGAGAGGCGTTGCGCACGTGCAGCGCGGCGCTCGCGGGCTTGGCCTCCACCTGCACGCCGTCGAACCGGGATGCCACCGAGTGCAGTCCCTCGACGATCGTGGCGAGGAGGTCCCTCGCGTCGGGATCGATCTCGTGGACGAATCCGATGTCGAACTCGGAGCCGTGGCTGCCGACGAGTTTGACCTCGACCGGCAGACGCGACAGGGCGGCGAGATCCTTGAGAGCGCGTCCCGAGATGACGGCAGCGGCCGTCGACGGCAGAGCGGCGAGGCCCCGCAGCGCCCGCACCGCATCGTCGTGCGGGTAGGCCTTCTCGGGATCGCTCACGATGGGGGAGATGGTGCCGTCGTAGTCGGTCGCCACGAGCAGGCGGGGCGTCCGCGCGACAGCCACCAGAGCACGTCGAAGGTCAATCGGAAGATCGTGGGCACTCACCTGCTCCACGTTAGGTCAGAGTGGGGCACGAATCCGACCCGCTGGGTATTGCGACCACGTGTTTCCGGTTACAGGAAGCGGCGGATCGGACGTCGGGCTTCCGGCGCGAGCGCCGCGGGGCTTCCGGCGCGAGCGCCGCGGGGCTTCCGGCGCGAGCGCCGCGGGGCTTCGGACGCGAGCGCCGTCAGGCTTCCGACGCGACCGTCTTCGGCACGCGCGAGCCGTCGCCGAGCAGCAGCTCCACCGTCAGTTCGAGCCGGCGGGCGACATCGGTGGCCGACGAACGGCGCGTGAGCCAGGCGACGAGATTCGACAGCCACACGTCGCTGATGACGCGTGCGATGGCGAGTTCTTCCTCGGTGGGCTTGCCGTCGTTCATGGCCCGTGCGAACAGTCGGTCCATGAGGGTGCCCACCTGGTCGACCTCGGCGGCGGCGGAAGCGTCGGCGAACATGAACGCCCGTGTCATGGCCTCGGTGAGCAGGGGATCGCGCTGCATGGCCTTGGTGATCAGGCCCAGGATGAGGTGCATGCGCTCGAGGGGGCTGTGGCCGGGTGGGATCCGGCCCTTGCCTTCGATGCGGGCGAATTCACGGCCGAGGGCGGAGACCAGCAGGTGGACCTTGGACGGGAAGTATCGGTAGAGGGTGCCGACCGCGACGTCCGCGCGTTCTGCCACCGCCCGCATCTGCACGGCCTCGTAACCACCCTTCGACGCGAGCGCCAGGGTGGCGTCGAGAATCCGCTTGCGCCGTTCCTTCTGGGCATTGGAACTGAGATCGTCCTCGGTGAGGGCGGTCAGAGTTCCGTGTCCGTTGGCACGGGAGCGGGACGGGGTGGCCATAGATTCGTTTCCTTACGCCTTGACTCTGAATCGGTGCCATATTAGAACACGTTCTAGCAATGATGTCATTCGGAAGGGCGGAAACCGCTGTGAGTATCGCCACGACCGAGGAGCAGCGGGCCGTTCAGGCATCTGTCCAGGCCTGGTCACGTGCCGTAGACCCCATGTCGACGATACGTCGCGCAAGCGACGCGACGTGGCGCGACGGCTGGTCCTCCCTCGCAGAACTCGGAGTCTTCGGCGTCGCCGTCCCGGAGGAGGCGGGCGGCCTCGGCGCGACCACCGTGGACCTGGCCGTCATGCTCGAGCAGGCCGCCTACGAACTCGCACCGGGCCCGATCCTGACCACCGTCGTGGCCGCCCTCGTGTTCGGCCGTGCCGGTGAGACCGTCGCCAAGACGACGGAACGGCTCGCCGAGGGTGAGGTCCCCACCGCGCTCGCTCTCGACTCGGCCGTGACCGCGGAGCCGGCGGGTGACGGAGTCCTGCTGCGCGGTGAGGCCGGACCGGCCGTGGGTGCCGAAGCCGGGATCGCCGTGCTCGTCCGTGTCGCGGGTGAAGGTGATCCGGCCGTCGAGAGCTGGGCGCTCGTCGAGGCCGATGATCCGGGTCTGCACATCGAACCGCTCGAGACCATCGACGCCTCCCGCGCGGTGGCCCGCGTCCGCCTCGACGACGCGACGGTCCCGGTCGATCGGGTCGCGACCGTCCCGGCCGGCTTCGTGCGCGACCTGACCGCCGGCCTCGCCGCCGCGGAGCTGGCCGGTCTCGCCGGCTGGGCGCTGACCACCGCCGTCGAGTACGCGAAGATCCGCGAACAGTTCGGAAAACCGATCGGTTCGTTCCAGGCCGTCAAACACATCTGCGCCGAAATGCTCTGCCGCACCGAGAAGATCCGGGCCGTGGCCTGGGATGCGGCGGTCACCGTCGACGCGCAGCCCGACGAACTGCCGATCGCGGCGGCGGCCGCCGCAGCGATCGCACTCGATGCCGCGGTGCAGACCGCCAAGGACGCGATCCAGGTGCTCGGCGGCATCGGGTTCACATGGGAACACGACGCACACTTCTATCTCCGCCGTGCGGTCGCCACCCGCCAGGTGCTCGGCGGTTCCACCGCGTGGCGCTCGCGGCTGACGACCCTGGTCCGCGACGGCGCGCGCCGTCACCTCGGTATCGACCTGTCCGATCACGAGGAGAAACGCGCGCGGATCCGTGCGGAGGTCGAGAAGATCGCCGCCGCACCCGAATCCGAGCGCCGTGTCGCCCTCGCCGAATCGGGCCTGCTAGCGCCGCACTGGCCGCCGCCCTACGGTCGCGGAGCCGGCGCCGCCGAACAGCTCGTCGTCCAGGAGGAGCTCGCCGCCGCCGGCATCGAACGTCCCGACCTCGTGATCGGCTGGTGGGCGATTCCGACCGTCCTCGCACACGGAACACTCGAGCAGATCGAGCGTTTCGTGATGCCCACCCTGCGCGGCGATGTGGTCTGGTGTCAGCTGTTCTCCGAACCCGGCGCCGGCTCGGACCTCGCGGCGCTGCGCACGAGTGCCGAGAAGGCCGACGGCGGATGGGTGCTGCGCGGGCAGAAGGTGTGGACCTCGCTCGCACAGCAGGCGGACTGGGCGATCTGTCTCGCCCGCACCGACCGCGACGTCCCCAAGCACAAGGGCATCACCTACTTCCTCGTCGACATGAAGTCGGCGGGCATCACGATCTCGCCGCTGCGCGAGATCACCGGCGACGCGTTGTTCAACGAGGTCTTCCTCGATTCGGTCTTCGTGCCGGACGACTGCGTGGTCGGCAATCTCGGCGACGGCTGGAAGCTGGCCCGCACGACCCTCGCCAACGAACGCGTCGCAATGGGGGGCAAGTCGTCGCTGGGGCCGCGCATCGAGGAACTGCTCGAACTGTCGACCTCCGGCGATCCCGTCGCCGAGGACCGCATCGCGACGCAGATCGGGGAGGCGACGGTCGGTTCGCTCCTCGATCTGCGGGCGACCCTCGCGCAGCTCGAAGGGCAGGATCCGGGCGCCGCGTCCAGCGTCCGCAAGCTCATCGGTGTGCGGCAGCGGCAGGACACCGCCGAGCTCGCCATGGATCTCGCGGGCGAGGCCGGCTGGGTGGAAGGTCCGCTCACCCGGGAGTTCCTCAACACCCGGTGCCTGACGATCGCCGGCGGATCCGAGCAGATCCTGCTCACCGTGGCGGCCGAGCGGCTCCTGGGCCTGCCGCGCGATTGAGCGGTCCTTCCGCAGGGCGCCGGGGAGTGCTACAACTAGAACACGTTCTATTCGAAGGTGGGTGACGGTGGACTTCACACGTGACGAGACACAGGAGGAAATCGCCGGTGTGGCGGCCGGTCTCCTGAAACGCGGCCTCACCGACGACGCGTTGTGGGCCGCGCTGGCCGACGCCGACCTGCTCTCGCTCGCTCTGCCGGAGCGTCTCGGCGGGTCGGGCCTGGGGCTCGGCGAGGTCGCCACCGTGCTCACCGAGATCGGACGCGGAGCCACGCAGACCCCGGCCCTGGCCACCCTCGGCCTGGGCGTGCTGCCGATCCTCGCGCTCGCCTCCGAACAGCAACAGGGCGACCTGCTCGCCGGCGTCGCCGAAGGAGCCGTGCTCACGGCCGCGCTCGGCGAACCGGGGCGCGCCTTCCCGGAGCAACCTGCCGCCACGGCGGTCGCCACCGACGGGGGCCACGCGGTCACCGGTTCGTTCGTCGCCGTGCCCTACGCCGATCGGGCACGCGTGGTGCTGCTGCCCACCGACGCAGGCGTGGTCGCGGTGGCTCCCGACGCCGTGGGCATGACCCTGCGTTCGAGCCCCACCTCGACCGGCTCTCCCGAGTTCTCGGTGCGCGCCGACGGCGCCGTGGGTGTCCTGCTCGCCGAATCCGGCACCGACGCTGTGGCGATGCTCCACCGGATCGCGCTCGCCGCCGTGGCGGCCTTCGCCGACGGACTGCTCTCCGGGGCAACCGAACTCACGGCGAAGCACGTCAGCGAGCGGCACCAGTTCGGCAAGCCGCTCGCGACCTTCCAGGCCGTCGCACAGCAGATCGCCGACGTCTACGTCACCGCCCGCACCCTGCACGTCGCGGCGCTGTCGTCGGTCTGGCGCCTGGCCGAAGGTCTCGACGCCGCGGACGATCTCGACATCACCGCCTACTGGATCGCCGCCGAACTGCCGCCGGCCATGCGGGTGCTGCACCACCTGCACGGCGGCGTGGGTGTGGACGAGACCTATCCGCTGCACAAGTACTCGTCGACCGCCAAGGACCTCGCCCGGTTGCTCGGCGGCGCCTCGTACCGACTCGACCTCGTGGGGGCCCGGTGTTCATCGATCTGACCGGCGACCAGCGCGCACTGCAAGCCGAACTGCGGCGCTACTTCAGCAGCCTCGTCTCACCCGAGGAGGCTGCGATCATGCGCACGGAGCGGCACGGCCCCACCTATCGCGAGGTCGTGCGTCGCATGGGCAAGGACGGTTGGCTCGGCGTAGGCTGGCCCGTCGAGTTCGGCGGCCGCGGCTTCGGCGACGTGGAACAGCAGATCTTCGCCAACGAGGCCGTCCGCGCCGACGTGCCGTTGCCGAGCGTCACCCTGCAGACCGTCGGCCCGACCCTGCAGGTCTACGGGACCGACGAACAGAAGCGAAAGTTCCTGCCCGCCATCCTCGCCGGCGAGGTGCACTTCGCCATCGGCTACTCCGAACCCGAGGCCGGTACCGACCTCGCCGCCCTGCGCACCACCGCCGTCCGCGACGGCGACCACTACATCGTCAACGGACAGAAGATCTTCACCACCGGCGGGCACGACGCCGACTACATCTGGCTCGCCGTCCGCACCGGCCCCGCCGACTCGCGTCACCGCGGCATCTCCGTGCTCATCGTCGACACCAAGGATCCCGGCTTCAGCTGGACGCCGATCATCACGTGCGACGGTGCCCACCACGTCAACGCCACCTACTACAGCGACGTACGCGTTCCCGTCGAGATGCTCGTCGGCGAGGAGAACAAGGGCTGGAAGCTCATCACCACCCAACTCAACCACGAACGCGTCATGCTCGGCCCGGCCGGTCGCGTCGCCGGCATCTACGACCGGCTCGTCGAATGGGTCCGCGCCCACGAACTCCGGGACCGCCCCGAGGTGCGACGCGCACTCGGCGAGATCCACGCGACCTGGCGACTCAACGAACTGCTCAACTGGCAGGTCGCGGCGAGCAGCAACGACGCCGTCGACATCGCCGATGCCTCGGCGACCAAGGTGTTCGCCACCGAGCGGATCCAGCGCGTCGGGCGCCTCGCCGAGGAGATCGTCGGTGCCTTCGGCGATCCGGCCGACGACGACACCGCCGATCTGCTCCGCTGGCTCGACATGATGGCCAAACGCAATGTCGTCATCACCTTCGGCGGTGGCGTCAACGAGGTGATGCGCGAACTGATCGCCACCGCCGGTCTGGGCATGCCGCGGGTCCCGCGGTGAGGCAGGAGAATTCGGTGACACGAGATTCGGTGACACGAGATTCGGTGACACGAGATTCGGTGACACAAGGTTCGGTGACACGAGATGCTCGGGGGAGGATCCTCGAGGAGATCCGGCAGGCGGCCGAGAAGGTCCGCGGCGACGGCCCGTCCGCGCCGCGACCCGGCCGCGATCCGGTGAACATGCCGATGATCCGCAACTGGCTCGAGGCGATCGGCGACGACAACCCGATCTACACCGACGAGACCGCGGCGATCGCAGCCGGTCACGGTGGTCTCGTGGCCCCGCCCGCGATGGCGCAGGTGTGGACGATGCGCGGCCTCGGCGCCGAACGCGAGAAGGACGACCCGCTCGGCCGGATGACGCAGATCCTCGACGACGCCGGCTACACCTCGGTGGTCGCCACCAACTGCGACCAGATCTACCACCGCTACCTGCGCCACGGCGAGCAGGTGACGATCGAATCCACCCTCGAGGACGTCGTCGGCCCGAAGCGGACCGGGCTCGGAGAGGGATGGTTCTTCACCACCCGCAACCTGTGGAAGGTCGGCGACGAGGTCGTCGCCGAGATGCTCTTCCGCATCCTGAAGTTCGCACCGCCGTCGAAGGACGAGCGCGCGGAGACGTCGGAAGACCGGCCCACATCCGCGGTACGCGACGATCTCGACCCCACGCGGATGCTCCGCCCGTCCGTCTCCCGCGACACGCAATTCTTCTGGGACGGCGTGGCCACCCACGAACTGCGCATCCAGCGACGCCCCGACGGCACCCTGCAGCACCCACCCGTCCCGGCGCTCTGGCTCGACAAGTCGGAAACCACCGACTACGTCGTATCCTCCGGTCGCGGAACGGTGTTCAGCTTCGTCGTCCACCACGCGCCCAAGGTGCCGGGGCGGCAGGTGCCCTTCGTCGTCGCGCTCGTCGAACTCGACGAGGGTGTCCGGATGCTCGGTGAACTCCGCGACGTCGACCCTGGACAGGTACGCATCGGGATGCCGGTCGAGGTCACCTTCCTCGACTTCCCCGGCGACTACGAGACCGGCGGGCAGCCGTGGACGCTGTACGCCTGGAAGCCCCTCGAGGAGGACGTGTGAGCACCCCGACCGTCACGACGGGCGAGAGCCTGCCCTCCCTCGAGATCCACGCCGATCCCACCTTCATCGTGTCGACGGCCCTGGCCACACGCGACTTCCAGGACGTGCACCACGACCGCGACAAGGCACAGCAGCGCGGATCGAAGGACATCTTCGTCAACATCCTCACCGACACCGGCCTCGTGCAGCGCTACGTCACCGACTGGGCCGGCCCCCGCGCGGTGGTGAAGTCGATCTCGCTGAGACTGGGTGTGCCCTGGTACGCCTACGACACCCTGACCCTCTCGGGTACCGTCGCGTCCGTCGAGGACGGACTGGTCGCCGTCGACATCACCGGCACCAACAGTCTGGGCAAACACATCACGGCCACAGCCGCTTTCGTGATCGGAGGCACCGCATGAGCGGCCTGTCGGGTGCAGCGGCGATCGTCGGCATCGGCGCGACCGACTTCTCGAAGGACTCCGGCCGCAGCGAACTCCGCCTCGCGGCCGAAGCGGTGTGCGCCGCCCTCGACGACGCGGGACTGACCCCGGCCGACGTCGACGGTCTGGTCTCGTTCACGATGGACACCAACACCGAAGTGGCCGTGGCCCGTTCGGTGGGCATTCCCCACCTGAAGTTCTTCTCCCGCATCCACTACGGCGGCGGTGCGGCGTGCGCGACGGTGCAGCAGGCGGCGATGGCCGTCGCGACCGGCGTGGCCGACGTGGTGGTCGCGTACCGGGCGTTCAACGAGCGGTCCGGCGCGCGGTACGGGCAGGTCAACATTGACCTTGCCGCACAGGCGAATTCGTCGGGAACCGACAACGCGTTCTCCTACCCGCACGGGCTGAGCACACCGGCCTCGTTCGTCGCGATGGTCGCGCAACGCTACATGCACGTCTCCGGTGCGACGAGCGCCGACTTCGGCGCCGTGGCGGTCGCGGATCGGGCGCACGCCGCCACGAACCCGAAGGCGTTCTTCCACGGCAAGCCGATCACGCTCGAGGACCACCAGAACTCGCGGTGGATCGCCGAGCCGCTGCACCTGCTCGACTGCTGCCAGGAATCGGACGGCGGCGTCGCGATCGTCGTCACCAGCGCCGCGCGGGCGAAGGACCTGAAGCAGACCCCAGCGATGATCGCGGCCGCGGCGCAGGGGAGCGGACCCGATCAGTACATCATGACCAGCTACTACCGGGACGGGCTCACAGGCCTGCCGGAGATGGGCATCGTCGGCGACCAGTTGTGGGAGAAGGCGGGCATCGGGCCGCAGGACATCGCCACGGCCGTGCTCTACGACCACTTCACCCCGTACGTGCTCATGCAGCTCGAAGAACTCGGTTTCTGCGGCCGCGGTGAGGCCAAGGACTTCGTCGCCGACGGCATCCAGGTGGGCGGACGGCTACCGATCAACACGCACGGCGGTCAGCTGGGCGAGGCCTACATCCACGGCATGAACGGCATCGCGGAGGGCGTACGGCAGATCCGCGGCACGGCCGTCAACCAGGTCGACGACGTCGACCACGTCCTGGTCACGGCAGGAACAGGAGTTCCGACCTCAGGGCTGGTGCTGTCGCGGTCCTGACGCCGTTTCCCTCCCAGGGGACCGCAGGCCTGCCTACTATGAAGGCCCACACTCCGGTGATATCCCCGTGGGAGGACCCATGTCGGTCACGGACGGACATGTCGTGCATCCGACGCGCGAACAGCGGGTCCAGAACGGTCTCGCCGCTCGGAGGGGCACTCCCGTCGAGTCGCTGGCCGATCTCGGGGAGTCGTCCCGGGATCCGATCGCGCTGCTCGAGAGTCAGGCGCAGTCGCGCGTCCCCCAGCTCGTTCCAGTCCGGTACGGCCGCATGGCGACGTCGGCGTTCGCGTTCTTCCGCGGTGCTGCACTGGTGATGGCCGACGATCTGTCGCGCACATCCGACAGTGGTCTGCACACACAGCTGTGCGGCGACGCCCACGCGAGCAATTTCGGCCTGTTCGCGACTCCGGAACGGAGAACGGCCTTCGACGTCAACGACTTCGACGAAACCTATCCGGGGCCGTTCGAATGGGACGTCAAGCGCCTGGTCGCAAGCCTCGAGATCGCCGGTCGCGACAACGGGTTCACCGCGAAGGAACGCCGGAAGATCACCGGGCATGTGCCGCAGAGTACCGCGAGACGATCTGTAGGCAAGCGCAACTCGGAAATCTGGCCGTGCGGTACTCCCACCTCGATCCCACGACCGAGATAGCGGGGTTGGGTGGCCTGCTGGATGCGAAGATGGAGAAACGCACGCGGAAAGCGCTCGACAAGGCCTCGCGCCGCGACAGCCTCCAGGCACAGGAGAAGCTGACCACCATCATCGACGGTCACCGCCGGATCATCAGCGATCCGCCGCTCATCGTGCCCGTCGAAGAGGTCTTCGCCGACCTCGACGCCGAGGCGATCTACGACGAGTTGTACGGCCGTGTCCGTTCGTACCGGGCGACACTACAGTGGGACCGCCGAGTCCTCCTCGAACAGTTCGAACTGGTCCAGGCCGCGCGGAAGGTCGTCGGAGTGGGCAGTGTCGGCACGCGGGCGTGGATCCTCCTGCTGCGCGGTGCGGACGACGACGATCCGTTGTTCCTGCAGGCGAAGGAGGCGCAGCGTTCGGTGCTGTCGTACTACGTCGACGGTCCGACCTTCCGGAGCGAGGGCGAACGGGTCGTCAACGGTCAGCGGCTGATGCAGTCGGCGAGCGACATCTTCCTCGGCTGGCAGCAGGGCGCCGGGGCCGACGGGGTGAACCGGGATTTCTATATCCGTCAGCTCCGCGACGGCAAGGGTTCGGCGGTGATCGAGGAGATGGTGCCCAAGGGCCTGAAGCTCTACGGCCGACTCTGCGGCCGAGTCCTCGCCTTCGCCCATGCGCGGGCCGGCGACCGGATCGCACTGGCGGCCTATCTCGGCACGGACGAGGAGTTCGAGGAGGCGGTCTCGTCGTTCGCGGTGGCCTACGCGGACCGCAACGAACGCGACCTGCAGGCCCTGCACGACGCCATCGAACAGGGACGGGTGAAGGCCCGGACCGGGCTCTGATCGCCGTCTGATTCGTGCCTGCTCCCCGGGCATGTCCGCTGTCCGGGAATCACCCATCCGTCCTTTCGCTCGGCGCGGTACAAGGGAGGCGATCACGCGCCGACGGAAGGACGTCATGATGGGTTTCGAGGGCAGGGTCGCATTCGTGACGGGAGCGGCGCGGGGCCAAGGACGCTCGCACGCCGTCGCATTCGCCGAGGCAGGCGCCGACGTGGTCGTCTGCGACCGGTGTTCCGACTCACCGGTGGTGGGATATCCGCTGGCGACCGAGGAGGACCTCGCGGAGACGGTGCAACTCGTCGAGGCGACCGGTCGCCGCGCCGTCTCTGCGACACTCGACACCGCCGACCGCCCGGCGATGGACGCGCTGGTGGCCCGTGCCCACGCCGAACTCGGGAGGATCGACATCGCGGTCGCCAATGCCGGGGTGTCGGTCGCGGCACCGGTGTACCGCATGCCGCAGGAGATGTGGGACGAAGCGATCGCGTCCAATCTCACCGGGGTGTTCAACACCGTCGCCGCGGTCACGCCGGGGATGATCGAACGCGGCTACGGTCGTATCGTCACGGTGTCGTCGATGCTCGGCCGAGCGGGCAACACCAACATGGCCGCGTATGCGGCGTCGAAGTGGAGCGTGATCGGCCTGACGAAGAGCGCCGCCCTGGACCTCGCGCAGAACGGCATCACTGTCAACGCCGTCGCCCCGGGCAACATCTCCACGCCGATGATCCACAACGACGCGCTCTACGGGATGCTGCGGCCCGACCTCGAACATCCGACCGCCGACGATGTCGCTCCGGTGTTCACCTCCCTGCACGCACAACCGGTGCCGTGGCTCGACCCGGCCGAGGTCACCCGTGCGGTTCTGTTCTTCGCCGACGAGGCGTCCGCACACATCTCCGGCACCGTGCTGCCGATCGACGCCGGCAACGCCGCCCGGGTGACGGGCTGAGCGATCCTCCCGGCGGAGCGATGAGAAAACCCGTCGAACCGTGTCGGTCTCTTCGTGCACACTGTGCTCACCACCACAGTCAGGGGAGAAACTGATGGCCGACGCCATAGTTGCAGAAGGACTGATCAAGACATACGGGCAGCTCAGAGCGCTCGACGGGGTAGATCTGCGAGTGCCGGAGGGGACGGTCACCGCGCTGCTCGGGCCCAATGGGGCCGGAAAGACCACCACGGTGCGGGTGTTGACGACACTGCTCGTCCCCGATGCCGGTCGCGCCGAAGTGGCGGGATACGACGTCCTCACCGAGGCGCGAAAGCTCCGCTCCAGGATCGGAGCATCGGGGCAGTACGCGGCGGTCGACGAATATCTCACAGGCTTCGAGAACCTCGAGATGGTCGGCCGGCTGTACCACCTCGGCGCCAAACGCAGTCGCCTCCGGGCACGCGAGTTGCTCGAACAGTTCGATCTCGAAGAAGCGGGCGATCGCCCGGTCAAGGGTTATTCGGGCGGTATGCGACGCCGCCTCGACCTCGCCGGTGCGCTCGTCGCCGATCCTCCGGTGCTGTTCCTCGACGAACCCACGACGGGTCTCGATCCGCGGGCCCGCCTCGGGTTGTGGGACGTCATCGACACCCTCGTGCAACGCGGCACGACGCTGCTGCTGACGACGCAGTACATGGACGAGGCCGAACGCCTCGCCGACGACATCGTCGTGATCGATCGGGGCACGGTCATCGCCCGCGGCACGGCCGACGAGCTCAAGAGCCGCGTCGGTGGCGAACGCATCGAACTCGCCGTGACCGACACCGATCAGCGCGACCGCGCGGTTCGCGAGCTCGAATCGGTGGCGTCCGGGGAGGTCAGGGTCGAGCGCAGTACCGGCCGCATCACCGTGCCGGTCAGCGGCGACTCGGGCGGCGGAACCGACGGGCTCGTGATGGCGCTCGGGAAGCTGTCGGCCGCGGGCATCCGGGTCTCCGACGTCGCACTGCGGAAACCGACCCTCGACGACGTGTTCCTCACGCTCACCGGTCGCGGCACGGACGAGAAGGTCGAGGAGGCGGTGTCGTGAACACACTCGAGATGGTCGCATCCGACGGCCTGACCATTGCCAAGCGCAACATGATCAAGATCAAGCGTGTGCCGGATCTGCTGGTCTTCACGACGCTGTCGCCGATCATGTTCGTGCTGCTCTTCGCATACGTCTTCGGCAGCGCGATCGACGTTCCCGGCGTCTCGTACCGGGAGTTCCTCATCGCAGGCATCTTCACCCAGACGGTCATCTTCGGATCCACCTGGACGGGCCTCGGGATGGTCGAAGACCTGCAGAAGGGCATCATCGACCGGTTCCGGTCGCTGCCGATGGCCCCGTCCGCGGTGCTCATCGGACGCACCAGCACCGACGTGCTGATCAATGTGCTCAGCCTCGTGGTGATGTCGTTGACCGGTCTTCTCGTGGGGTGGCGGATCAACACCTCGGTCGGTGAGGCGCTCGCCGGCTACCTGTTGCTGTTGTTGTTCGCCTACGCCCTGTCGTGGGTGATGGCCGTGATCGGCATGTGGATCCGCACACCCGAGGTCTTCAACAACGCGAGCTTCATGGTGATCTTCCCGCTGTCGTTCATCGCCAACACGTTCGTCGACCCGTCGTCGATGCCGACGGTGCTGCGCGTCATCGCCGAATGGAATCCCATCTCGGCCGTCACGCAGGCGGTCCGCGAACTGTTCGGCAACACCAATCCCATGGTGCCGCCCCCCGACGTGTGGCCCCTGCAGAATCCGGTCCTCGCGTCGCTGATGTGGACAGCGTTGATGCTGATCGTGTTCGTGCCGTTCGCGATCCGCAGGTACCAGAAGGCCGTCAGTCGCTGACCGTCGGCGTCCGGCCGGCGGGTGGGTTCATCCCGGGTAGGGCGCGTACTGGCGCTGACGCAACAGCGTCGCCAGGTGCACGGCGTTGCGGGCGACGGATTCGGTGGTCGAGCGCACCGCTTCGGGGATCTCGTCGAGATCCTTGAAGTCGGTGCCCGACATCGCCTCGCCGTTCCAGTAGGTCGAGCTCTGCGCAGGGATCGAGAAACCGATGTCGTTGAGGCTCTGGAACAGGTCGGCGACGATCTTGTGCGCGCCGTCCTCGTTGCCGACGACTGCGGCGATCCCGACCTTGCCCACCATGCGTGGACGGTTCTCGTCGTCGGTGTTCGACAGTTCGGCATCGAGCCGCTCGAGGACGCGCTGGGCGACGCTCGACATGTGTCCCACCCAGGTCGGTGTGGCGACGAGCAGGATGTCGGCCGAGACGATGCGCTCGACGATCTCCGGCCATTGATCCCCATCGCCCATGTCGGCTTCGACACCGGGCTTGACGTCGAAGTCGACGACCCGGACGGTTTCGACGCTGACGTCGTGCTTCGATAGTGCGTCGAACACGTGCGCCACCATCTTGTCGGTGCTGGACTCGGCGGGGGACGGCTTGAGCGTGCAGTTCAGGGCCACGGCGTGCAGTGCTGTCATGTGCCCGGGATACCCGAGTTACACCACGACAATCACCTACAACACGACAGTCAGCGACCGCGTGCGGCCGCCCAACTGTCGATCGCCGCCGAGAACTCGAACGAGGTGGGCAGCAGCGCCACCTGGTCGGCCGGGCCGGGCTGCAGCGGGCCGAGTTCCTCGAGACTGTGGTTGGCGGTGGTGAAGTGCTCGAACTGCAGGTCGGTGTGGGCGAGGGCGTTTCGCAGCGGCTCGACCTGCGCGCAGTTGATGTTCAGGTCCTTGTCGGAACAGGTGAGCAGCACCGGGGTGTCGGCCGCCAGCTCCGCGGCGAGCTCAACCGGGTCGAGCTGGTCGGACTCGAAGAGGAACTTCGCGTTCGCGGGGTTCATGCCGAACTGCGCGAGGATCGGGTGCAGATCGGTGGGGAAGGCCCCGGTCGTCCGCAGCGACTCGACGGCACGCGGCAGGTCGGCCCGGACCGCCTCGCCGTCGGGGCCGAGCTGTCCGGAATCCACCACGGCATTCAGCTGGGCGGTCAGCAGGTCCAGGTAGCGCATCGGCAGCGGAGCGAGAAGTGCGAAGCCGCTTCCGATACCGCGATCGGCGAGTGCGAGCGCGGTCAGTGCACCCTCGCTGTGTCCGAGGACGAGGATCTCCTCGGGGGAGACTCCGGTGTGTTCAGCGAGCAGACGCACCGCGGCTTCGGCGTGGTCGACCTGCTCGGTGAAGCCGTACTCGCCGATGGTCTCGACCGTGTAGGACCCGAGGCCCGTCTCACCGGCCCCGATCTTGTCGAAGCGCAGGCTCGCGATGCCGTGGGCGGCGAGTGCGTCCGCGGTGCGCACCAGGGTGTCGGCCGCCCAGCCGGGCTGGTTGCCGTTGCGATCGGTGGTGCCGCTGCCCGGGAGCAGCAGTGCGGCGGCCACCGCGGCTCCGTCCGGGTTGCGGAGGCTGCCGTGGAAGGTGGTGCCGTCGGCCTCGAAGGTCACCGGGGCGTCGGTGCCGTTCGACACGGCGACCGAACCCGTGTCGGGAAGGGCCACCGCGGTTCCCGCGAGTGTCACACCTCCCGCGAGAACCAGCACGGGCACAGCAGCAGCACCGATCCACCTTCGCACGTTCCGCATGGTGCGAACCCTAGCAAAGGACTGCGCTGTGCCCGTGGTGAGCGAGGACGCCCGTGGGAGATCAGGGGAGCAGGGTGTCGATGAAGGTGTTGCTGAAGACCCGATGCGGATCGAGACGGTTGTAGACCGCGCGAGCCGAATCCCAGTTCTCGTCCGAGGGAACACCTTCCCGGTAGGTGTCGGGCAGGCCCTGCGTCAGGATCTGCTCGTCGGTGTACGGCAGGTCGGGACCGAACGCCCAGCCCTTCGACCATTCCGGCCGGAAGGTCGAGTCGCTTCCGTTGTACCGCTGCCGCATCCACTGCTCCATCTCCCGGTAGAAGGCGAACATGCCGGGAGTTCCCGGGACACCGAGAACGTTGAGCCAGATGGCGGTGTCCCATTCCGGGTGGTCGGGACGCGGGCGGGTCGACGCGATCGTCGGCGGTCCCGCCGACGGGACGAGGACGTCCTCCGGCCGATCCAGTCCGCAGCACCGGATTTCGACCGGACCGTTGAGAGGGAACTGTCCCAGGCTGCGGTAGTGCTCGATGCGCTCGGAGAACCAGTGCGCGAAGTCGTGGATCACGTTGGCGATGTTGGCGCGGTTCGTGAGCACCGCACCGCCACCCTCGGTCAGTCGCAGGGTGGTCGCCTTGATGTAGAACTGCAGATCCTTCGACCAGCCCCAGATGTCGGACGATCCCGTCGCTGCGAGACCGGCCACGGTCACGCCGTAATAGGTCTGACCGAAAGCCGGTGCGATCGAAGTGTTCCCGGCCGTGATGTGCCCCAGCAGGTCGGTGATCGGTTCGGGCACGTTGTCGGAGAACGGGTAGTTGTACGGCCCGGTGACCTCCCGCGAGGTGGCCGGCTTCTTCGGTGCGAGCGACCACACCTTCATCCACGGACGTTCCGTGAACGGATACCAGATCGCCTCGGCCCGCCCCGCCGAATCGACGAACGACTCGAAGGTCCGACCCGGCGAACCGGCGGGGGAGAACAGTTCCTGCCAGGTGATGTCGGTGAAGGACTGGCAGCGCATGCGATAGTTCGGTCCGGCCTGCAACGTGACGGACGTGATGAACGTCCGGCCGAGATGCGTGAGCAGCGGGGTGATCTCGGGATCGGCGCGGGTGAAGGTACGCAGTGCGTAGGCGCTGCCGTCCCACACGACGGCGGTCAGTTCGGTCACGAGATTGCTCAGCGACCCGAAGGTGTGACCGGGGAGGGTGGATTCACCGTTGGCGGGCAGGGCGGCGCCGTGCGCGTTGACGGCGAGCGCCCCGGCGATCGACAACACGCCGGGCGCAGGAAGATTCGCGAGTCCGAGACCGTGGTCCTGCAATGCAGTGGTGATGACGTCGAGCGTCGCGCCGGGACCTGCCGTGACGGTCGCGGGGGAGCCTCCGGGGTTCACCTGGACCCAGTCGAGATGGAGCATGGTGTCGGCGAGGATCACCCGGTCGACGGGTGCGCCGTTGACGATCGTCAGCGGTGTCCAGCCGTGCATGGCCCCGCGCGGACGGATGGTGTATCCGTTCTCGTGCGCCCAGTTCACCAGGCGCACCACGTCGTCGGGGGTGCGAGGCGCGCAGGTCCAGATGGCGTCCAGCATGATCTCCTTGGACCAGTTCTGGTACGCCTGCTGGTAGAGATCGATGCCGTCGGGGAACACCGGGGGAGTGGGGAGCGTCGAGGCCGCGGACCCGGAGGGGACGGCATGTACCGGGGTCCATCCACCGAGGGCGGAGACCGCCAACGCACCGGCGCCGGCCGCGAGGAAACCGCGCCGCGACAGGCGCGGCGACGAATCACGAAGTGTCATGTTCGAATGTCGCTCTTTCGGGAGGGCGTGGCGATCACGCCACGGTGAGTACCACGTCGGCCAGGGCAGGGGCGAGATCGCGTTCGATGACGGAGACGGTCACGAGTTTGCGGTCGCCGTCGTTCCACACGCGCACCCGGAGGGTCTCGCCGGGGAAGACCACACCGGCGAACCGGGCGCGGAATCCCTTCACGCGCGATGCGTCGGCGTCGAGCAGACCGTCGGTCACCGCCTTGCACACGATGCCGTAGGTGCACAGCCCGTGCAGAATCGGTGCCGGGAAGCCCGCCGCGGATGCGAACTCGGGATCGGAGTGGAGGGGATTGCGGTCGCCGCACAGGCGGTAGAGCAGCGCCTGCTGTGGAAGGGTCGGCACGTCGAACTCGGCGTCCGGTTCACGATCGGGATACTCCACCGACTCCGACGGGCCGCGCTCGCCGCCGAAACCACCCTCACCGCGGGCGAAGATCGACGACCGCGCGGTCCACAGGGGATTGCCGTCGAGATCCTCGGTCACCGATTCCTGCACGACGACCGCGGCCTTGCCCTTGTCCCACACCTCGGCGATGCGGGTGACCGTGCGGCCCTTGCCCGAAGCGGGGATGGGCGCGTGCACGGTCACCTCCTGGCTGCCGTGGACGACCTTGGCGAGATCGATCTCGATCCCGGGGAACGAGACCTTCGGCGGCTCGACCTGGTGGAAGGTCGCGGCGACGGTCGCGAAGGTGGGGAGTACCTGGGGACCCCTGTCCCGGAGGTAACGCAGTTCACCCGCGTCGGTGGGATGGGACCCGGCACCGATGCCGAGGTTGTAGAGCTGGACATCGGTGCTGCTCCACTCGAACTCCTGAGCGGGCAGTTCGGCTCCGACGGCAACCGAGGGATCGATGGGCACGGGTACTTCCTTTCTACGGCTCGAACGCGAGTCGATCGGGTCACACGGTGTCGGCGGATTCTCGCAGCTCTTCGGCACGTTCGTCACGCGTGCGGTCCAGGATGTCCAGGGCCGCGAGATAGCCGAAGGTCATCGCCGGTCCGATGGTGGCGCCGGGCCCGGCGTAGGTGTGACCCATGACCGGGGAGCTGGCGTTACCGGTCGCGTACAGGCCGTCGATCACGCTGCCGTCCTCGCGCACCACCCGGCCATGGACATCGGTGACGAGCCCGCCCTTGGTGCCGAGATCGCCGGGGACCACCTTGAACGCGTAGAACGGGGCCTTGTCGACCACGCCGAGGCTCGGATTCGGCTTGTTGCGCGGATCCCCGTAGTAGTGGTCGTAGTGGGATTCGCCGCGGCCGAAGTCCTCGTCCTTGCCGGCCCGGGCGAAGCCGTTGAACCGCTGCACCGTCTCGGTGAGGGCGTCGGCCGGTACCCCGATCTTCTCGGCGAGTTCGGCGACGGAACCGGCCTTGACGAGCACCCCGGCCTCGAGCCACCGGCGGGGGAAGGGAGTGCGGGGGGTGATGCCGGCGAAGGTGTAGCGGTCGCGGTAGCGCTGATCGAGGATCAGCCAGCTGGGGATGTTCTCGCCCGGTCCCTCGCCGCGGCCGTGCTTGCCGCCGTACATCGCATGCGTCGCTTCGACGTAGGGCGCCGACTCGTTGACGAAACGCTTGCCTGCGGCGTTGACCATGAGGCACCCGGGGAGGCTGCGTTCCGACAGTGCGAACCACGGGCCGCCGGTGAGAGTGAAGGACGGTCCCCACCAGGCATCGTCCATGAAATCGACTGCGGCGCCCAGCTTCTGTCCGGCGCGGATGCCGTCTCCGGTGTTCGCCTTCGCGCCCACGGTCCACTCGGTGCCGATCGGCTGACGCTGGTACTGCGCCCGCATCTCGGCGTTGTGCTCGAAACCGCCGCTTGCGAGGATCACGCCCTTGCGGGCACGGATGACGCACTTCTCGCCGTTCGCGACCACCTCGACGCCGCGCACGACCCCGTCCTCGACGACGAGGTCGGTGAGCGCCGTCTCCAGTAGCAGGGGCACACCGGCGTCGCGCAGACCGATCCGCAGCCCGGCCATGAGCGCCTGGCCTCGGACGAGCAGGTGCTTCTTGGTGATGTTCGCCCAGACGAACCGAGCGCCGACCCGCATGGCGCGAACCGGTCCGCGCGGATTCCGCATGAGCAGGTTCAGCCACTTGTAGTCGGCCTGGGTGATGATGAAGTTCTTGGGAGCTCGGGCGTAGTCGGGTTCGAGGAGAGCGAGATCCTCGCCGAGACGGCGGCCGTCGAAGGGCGTCGGTTCGACCGAACGGCCACTGGGACGTCCGCCCGGCGCCTCGGGGTAGTAGTCGGAATAGCCCGGTACCCATTGCAGTTCGAGGGCGCTGTTCTTCAGGACGAAGGAGAGCATCTCCGGTCCGCGATCGATGTAGGTGTCGATCTTCTCGGCAGGTACGCCGTCGCCGATGATGCTGTGGAGGTACTTCCGGGCTTCTTCGGGGGTGTCGTCCACCCCGGCGGACTTCAGCGCCTCGTTGTTGGGAATCCACACACCGCCGCCCGATCGGGCGCTCGACCCGCCGTAGCGCGACGCCTTCTCGATCAGGACCACGTCGGCGCCCTTGCGGGCTGCGGTGATGGCGGCGGACATTCCGCCGGCACCGCTGCCGACGACAACGATGTCGTACTCCTGCTTCGTCATGTAGAACACGTTATAGAAATGGCGGTGCCGAGTCCATCCCCGAATGCGAAGAGCCCTGGACGTGAAGCGAAGACGCGGTGACGCCGACACTGGAACGCGATATCGCCGGCCGACGACGAGCGACGGCACCGTCCGATAGGGACGGTGCCGTCGCGGGGTCGATCGGGGTCGGAATCGGTCAGGTGGGTGATCCGTCCGGTACGGGAAGGGTGCCGTCGAGCACGGCCCGGTCGATGCTCTCCCGGAGCCGCGGACACCCTTCGCGCGGTGTGATGGACGAGCCTCGGAGCGAGGCGGTCTCGCGGAAGGTCGGGCACACGGTGTCCGGATCCTCCTGCCACTGCACGCTCGTGTGCGACAGGCTGTTCTTGCGCACCAGCACGCAGGTGCCGCACTCGCGGCACTGCACCTCGTGCTGACCCGAATCCAGATAGTTGATCTTGTCGATCGCGGTCTGGGCGGCGACGGCCTCGGCCCGCTCGGGCCACTGGGAGAAGTCCGGGGACTTCGCCCATCTGCTCCGCCGGGTCGAGGCACTCATCGTCACACCTCCGCTTCCTGCTTGCCCTGTTCTTCCTCGCGCTTCTTACGCTCGAGATTCTCGGCGACCTCCTTCTCCCAGGCCTCGTTGGCCTTGGCGGTGTCGACCTCGAACTCGAAGCGGCCCGTCATCTTCTCCGTCACGTCGGCGACGTCGACGTAGAACTGCTCGTACCAGCGGCGGAGCTGGTAGACCGGACCGTCCTCATCGCACAGCAGGGGATTGTCGATCTTTGTCTTGTTCTTCCAGATCTCGACGTCCTGCAGGAAGCCCTCGCCGACACCCTCGGTGAGCTTGGCGGCCAGCACGTCGGACTGCTCGGGTGACATGCCCTGCGGCTTCTTGACGATGATGCCGTACTGCAGCATGAACGAATCGTGCGTGATCGGGTAGTGGCAGTTGATCAGCACGGATTCGGTCTGGTACCCACCGTAGTTGTTCTTCAGCGGATTGATCATGTAGGAGGGGCCGTAATAGGCCGCGTACGACTCGAGCGTCGACTCCAGCCCGTACTGCGTCGCCATACCCTTGTCCGGCCGGCCGCGGGTGTTGAGGTACTGCTCCGCGATGTGCCCCTCGAAGACGTTCTTGAAGAACGTGGGGAAGGCGTAGTGGATGTAGAAGAAGTGCGCCATGTCGACGACGTTGTCGATGATCTCGCGACAGTTGGAACCTTCGATCCGGATCTGGTTCCAGGTCCAGTCCGTCCACTCGTCCGAGCCGTACTGCTCGATCTCGGGGATGGTGACCTCCGGAGGCGGGGTGTTGCCCTCGGGGTCGTTCCACACGAACAGCTGGCCGTGCTTCTCCATCGTGATCCACGAACGGGTGCGGGCCAGCGGGGGAACACGCTTGGCGTACGGGATGTCCGTGCACTTGCCGTTGCCGCCCCAGCGCCAGTCGTGGAACGGGCACGCAACCGAATCGCCCTCGATCTCGCCCTGTGACAGGTCGCCGCCCATGTGGCGGCAGTACGCGTCGAGCACCTTCGCGTCGCCGTTGCTGTCGGCCCACACCACGAGTTTCGTGCCGAAGGCCTCGACGGCGTGAGGCTTGCCGTCCTTGAACGTGCGACTGAGGCCGAGGCAGTGCCAGCCTCGCGCGAAACGCGTCCGGACCTCTCCGACGTCGATCTCGCGAATCTGTGCCATGTCCGCTCACTTCCCTCCGGAAATCTCTTCTAGAACACGTTATAGAATTCGCGTCCCGAGGGGAAGGGTTCGGGGACTTTGGTCCCGCCACAGAGATTGTCTACCTGCGGGTGCGGCGCGTCTCGACACGAATAAGAACATGTTCTAGTCTCGGTACAAGCGATCAATTCCTGAACAGACGGGAGCGTCCAGTGGGTGACCACGACAGCCACGAGGTACTGCAGCGGATCGACGCTCTGCTGCCCACGCTGCGAGAACGTGCGCAGGAGGCCGAGAATCTGCGCCGGGTGCCCGACGACTCGATCAAGGAACTCCAGGAGGCCGGCTTCTTCAAACTTCTGCAACCGGCCCAGTGGGGTGGATACGAGGCCGATCCCGTCACCTTCTTCACCGCGGTGCGCAACATCGCGAGCGCGTGCGGCTCGACCGGATGGGTCTCCGGCATCATCGGCGTCCACAACTGGCACCTCGCACTCTTCGACCAGCAGGCCCAGGAAGAGGTCTGGGGCGACGACACCGACGTCCGCATCTCCTCGTCCTACGCGCCCATGGGTGCCGGTGAGGTCGTCGACGGCGGATACAAGGTCAACGGTGCGTGGGCCTGGTCGTCCGGATGCGACCACGCGAGCTGGGTCGTCGTCGGTGGCCCGGTCATCAAGGACGGCCGCCCCGTCGACTTCGGCAGCTTCCTGATCCCTCGTTCCGAGTACGAGATCGACGACGTGTGGCACGTGGTCGGCCTGCGCGGCACCGGATCCAACACGATCAAGGTCAAGGACGTCTTCGTCCCGCGCCACCGCTTCCTCAGCTTCAAGGCCATGAACGACCTCGCCTCGCCCGGGCTCGAGCGCAACACCGCACCCGTCTACAAGATGCCGTGGGGCACCATCCATCCCACGACCATCTCGACGCCCATCGTCGGCATGGCCTACGGCGCGTACGAGGCGCACGTCGAACACCAGGGCAAGCGTGTCCGTGCGGCGTACGCCGGCGAGAAGGCCAAGGACGATCCGTTCGCCAAGGTGCGCATCGCCGAGGCCTCCAGCGACATCGACGCGGCCTGGCGTCAGCTGTCGGGCAACGTCGCCGACGAGTACGCCCACCTCCTCGCCGGCGAGGAGGTTCCGATGGAACTGCGGCTGCGGGCGCGTCGCGACCAGGTCCGCGCGACCGGCCGTGCAATCACGTCGATCGACCGTCTCTTCGAGAACTCGGGTGCCACCGCACTCGCGGACGGCACACCCATCCAGCGTTTCTGGCGCGACGCGCACGCCGGTCGTGTGCACGCCGCCAATGACGCCGAGCGCGCCTACGTGATGTTCGGTGCCGCCGAGTTCGGTCTGCCGATCACCGACACGATGGTCTAGGGGTGGATGTGACCGCAATCGACGAGATCACCTACGAGTCGACCTCCCGTTTCGCGCAGGTCCGCGACGACCTGCGCCTGCACTACCACGAGGCCGGTGTCGGCAACGACACCACGATCGTCCTGCTCCACGGCGGTGGCCCGGGCGCGTCGTCGTGGTCGAACTTCGCCAGGAACATTCCGGTGCTGGCACAACGGTTCCACGTGCTCGCCGTCGACCAGCCCGGCTACGGCAGGTCCGACAAGCCGACCGAGCATCCGCAGTACTTCGTGCACAGCGCGTCCGCGCTGAGCGACCTGCTCGACACGATCGGGATCACCGACCGCGTCCACCTCCTCGGCAACTCGCTCGGTGGTGGTGCCGCCGTGCGGTTCGCGCTCGACTACCCCGAGCGCGCAGGGCGACTCGTCCTCATGGGGCCGGGCGGGCTGAGCGTCAACCTGTTCGCACCCGACCCCACCGAGGGGGTCAAGAATCTCGGCCGGTTCTCGTACGAGCCCACCCGCGAAAATCTCGAGGCGTTCCTGCGGATCATGGTGTTCGACCAGTCGCTGATCACCCCCGAGCTCGTCGAGGAGCGGTTCGCGTCGGCGAGCACCCCCGAGTCGCTCGCTGCGGCGAAGGCGATGGGGAAGTCGTTCTCCAGCGCCGAATTCGAGAAGGGGATGCTCTGGCGCGACGCCTACAAACTCCGTCAGCGGGTACTGCTGATCTGGGGTCGCGAGGACCGCGTCAACCCGCTCGACGGTGCACTCGTCGCACTGAAGATGATCCCGCGTGCACAGTTGCACGTGTTCGGTGGATGCGGCCACTGGGCCCAGCTCGAGAAGTTCGACGAATTCAACCGCCTGACAGAGGATTTCCTCACGGATGGAGTCGAATAGATGAGTATCCGGTCGCTGGCATATCTCCGGATCGGCGCCACCGACGTCCCGGCCTGGCGCGAGTACGGACTCAAGGTCCTCGGCATGATCGAGGGCAAGGGCACCCACGCCGACGCGCTGTACCTGCGGATGGACGACTTCCCGGCCCGGCTCGTCATCGAGCCGCACGAATCCGACACGCTGCTCGTCTCGGGCTGGGAGACCGCGAACGCCGCCGATCTCCAGACGGTTCGCGACAGTCTGTCCGCGGCAGGCGTCCCGTTCAAGGAGGGCACCGCCGAGCAACTCGCCGATCGTCGCGTCGACGAACTGATCGTCTTCCAGGATCCGTCGGGCAACACCCTCGAGGCGTTCCACGGTGCCGCCCTCGAACACCGCCGCGTCGTCAGCCCGTACGGGCACAAGTTCGTCACCGGCGAGCAGGGTCTCGGGCACGTGGTGCTCTCGACCCGCGACGACGAGGAATCGCTGCGCTTCTACCGCGACGTGCTCGGTTTCCGCCTGCGCGACTCCATGCGGATGCCTCCGCAGATGGTCGGCCGGCCCGCCGACGGAAAACCGGCCTGGCTGAGGTTCTTCGGATGCAATCCGCGCCATCACAGCCTCGCCTTCCTGCCCATGCCCACCTCGTCGGGTATCGTGCACCTGATGATCGAGGTGGAGAACTCCGACGACGTCGGTCTCGCCCTCGACCGCGCACTGCGGAAGAAGGTCAAGATGTCGGCGACGCTCGGTCGCCACGTCAACGACAAGATGCTGTCCTTCTACATGAAGACCCCCGGCGGATTCGACGTCGAATTCGGTTGCGAGGGGCTGCAGGTCGAGGACGACGACTGGATCGCCCGTGAATCCACGGCCGTGAGCCTGTGGGGCCACGACTTCTCGGTGGGAATGCAGTAATGACCGCGCCGGAGGCCGGAGAGAACGGTGCGATCGACCCACGGGCCTTCCGCACCGTGCTCGGGCAGTTCTGCACCGGCGTCACCGTCATCACCACCACCGAGGACGACGGAACGCCTGTAGGATTCGCGTGCCAGTCGTTCGCAGCGTTGTCGCTCGACCCGCCGCTCGTATTGTTCTGCCCCACGAAGCAGTCGCGGTCGTGGGCGGCCATCGAACGAGCGGGCCGCTTCTGCGTCAACGTCCTTGCCGAGGAACAGCAGGAGACCTGCGCGCGGTTCGGTTCTCGCGAACCCGACAAGTTCGCCGGACTCGACTGGACGCCCTCCCCGTTGGGCTCACCCGTCCTGACGGGCTCGCTTGCGCACATCGATTGCACGGTCGAGACGGTGCACGACGGGGGAGACCACTGGGTGGTCTTCGGTCGCGTGTCGTCGCTGAGCGAGGTGCGCGACGAGAAGGAACGCCCGCTGCTCTTCTACCGCGGGCAGTACACCGGGATCGAACCGGAGAAGACGACGCCGGCGCCCTGGCGCGACGACCTCGAAGCGTTCCTCACCTCTGTCACGGAGGACACCTGGTTGTAGATCGCAGGACCGTACCGCGCGACACGTGGTACCGCACGACGAAGCCGGGACGACCACATCGATTGTGGTCGTCCCGGCTTCGTGTGTGGATCAGGAACGGTCGGCGCCGGTCGCGTCGTCCGGTTCCTCCTCGTAGTACTCCGTGGTCACGACGCGGCGCACCAGGCGCGGCTTGCGCGGCCGGTCGGCGTCCTCGCCGCCTGCCGTGTCCGTCTTCGCATCGGCCGTGCTCGTGTCGGCCGACGGCGGCGGCGTGAAGTGCGCCGGCCCCGTCGGTCCCGGACCGACGATCTCCTGATCGCTGCCGCTGCCGCTGCCGCTGCCGCTGCCGCTGCCGCTGTCGCTGCCGGGAGCTGCGTGGCGGGCGGTGTCCGCCGCCGAGTCCGCGGTCCCGGACGGTGTGGACGAGTCCGCGGTCCCGGACGGTGTGGACGGCGTCGACGCGGTATGCCCCGGCATCGAGTGCTCGAGCGATTCGTCCCGCTGGCCCTCGCTCGGCCGGTAGTTGCCGGCGATCTCCTCACGCGCGACGTCGGGCGGTGTCGGTGAGGGCCCGGTTCCCGCCGATGTGGTGGTGCCGTACGTCTCGCCGGTGTGCGGCGTCCCGGTGCCTCCCGGTCCGCCGGCCGCGCCACCGACGAGGCCACCACCGGCTGCGCTCCGCTCGCCGAGGCCGCTGCGGTCGTCGGTGAACCCGGCCCGATCGTCCGTGAATCCGCCCTGATCGCCGGTTGATCCACCCCCTGCAGGGGTGTCCCCGAACCGGCGGTAGTAGCGGTACAGCTCGTCCTCCTCGAGCGGGGTCAGCTCACCGTTCTCGTCGATGTTCGGGGCGCCGGTGATCGTGTCCTTGTCGAAGGGCAGGCGCACTCCGGTGCTGTCGAGCATGGCTTCGTCGATCGGGGCGAAGTGCCGGCGCGTTCCGAACAGACCCGTGACGACGGTGATCCAGGCGGGTCGGCCCGTGTCGTTGTCCAGGTAGACCTCTCCGACGCGTCCGAGCTTGTCACCGTCCGGCCCGTACGCGGTGGCGCGAGCGAGGGTGTCGATGTCGTCGTTGCTGATCATGATGTCCTCATCCGTGGGCGATGCGGCTTCCTGCTGTGCGGATGCCCTGCGGTGCGAGTGACGAAACGCTGCCGTTACACCGCTCGCCGTTGCGTCGACCATCCCCGCGTGTTATCCATATTGTCAACAATCCGACAACCGGCACGAGGGTTCGCGCCCTCGGCTGTTCGGAGGGATCGTCATGACCCGTCTTTCACCCCGCCTGCTGCAGGCAACGCCCGTCACCGTCGACCACGCCGAGGGGTGCTACATCCACGGCACCGACGGACGTCGGTATCTCGACTTCACCGCCGGCATCGGCGTCACGAGTACCGGCCACTGTCACCCGCACGTCGTCGAGGCCGCCCGTCGGCAGATCGGCTCGCTGATCCACGGGCAGTACACGACCGTGATGCACCGGCCCCTGCTCGAACTCACCGAACGCCTGGGCACGGTGCTCCCCGAAGGACTCGACTCGCTGTTCTTCGCCAATTCGGGCAGCGAGGCAGTCGAGGCGGCGCTGCGTCTGGCCCGCCAGGCGACAGGGCGACCCGGAATCGTCGTCTTCCACGGCGGTTTCCACGGCCGTACCGTCGCCGCCGCCACGATGACCACCTCCGGAACCCGTTTCTCCGCAGGGTTCTCGCCGCTCATGGGCGGTGTACACGTCGCTCCCTTCCCCACGGCCTATCGCTACGGCTGGTCGGAGGAGGAAGCGACCGATTTCGCCCTGCAGGAACTGGACTACCTGTTCGCGACCCTCGTGGCGCCGGACGAGATCGCGGCCTTCGTCGTCGAACCGGTCCTGGGCGAGGGCGGTTACGTCCCCGGCAACACCAGGTTCTTCCAGGGACTGCGGCAGCGGGCCGACGAACACGGCATCCTGCTCATATTCGACGAGATCCAGACCGGATTCGGGCGGACCGGAAAGTTCTTCGGGCATCAGCACTTCGACGTGCGACCCGACATCATCACCATCGCCAAGGGCCTCGCGAGCGGTTTCCCGCTGTCGGGTATCGCCGCCTCCGAGGAACTCATGGAGCGCGCCCGTCCGGGATCGCAGGGCGGCACGTACGGAGCTAATGCGGTCTCCTGCGCGGCGGCCGTGGCCACTCTCGACGTGATCGAAAAGGAGGGGCTCGTCGACAACGCCGCCGCACGTGGACGTGAACTGCTCTCCGGTGCACGGGAGAACACGATCGACGCCATCGGCGACGTGCGCGGCCTCGGCCTCATGGTGGGCCTCGAGTTCACTACCGACGGAGCACCCGACCGGGAGCGGGCGTCCGCAGCGCAGCAGCTCGCCGCGCAGAAGGGGTTGCTGCTGTTGACCTGCGGTGCGCACATGAACGTGGTGCGCATGATCCCGCCGCTGATCGTCACCATCCGGCAGATCGAGGATGCGCTCGGGATCTGGTCCGAGGTCCTCGCCGAGGTCCGATAATCCGTCGAACGAGGGAGTCCGCGTGGCCCGATACATCACGATCACTCTCGACAAGCGCGACATCACGTGCAGAGCACGGCTTCTCGACGACGAGGCGCCGCTCACCTGCGCGGCGGTGTGGGACGCCCTGCCGCAGAGCGGTTCGGCGTTCCACGCCAAGTACGCCCGCAACGAGCTCTACACCCTCGTCCCGAGGATCACCGCGGCACCGCACCGGGAGAACCCGACGGTGACACCGATCCCGGGGGATGTGTGCCTGTTCGACTTCGAACCGTGGGAGATCGGTAATCCCGCATACGGTTACGAACCCGGCTCGCAGGCCCATGCGCAGCAGGGAGCGACCGATCTCGCGTTGTTCTACGGCCGGAACAATCTGTTGCTCAACGGCGATGTGGGCTGGGTGCCGGGCAACGTCTTCGCGACGATCGAGGATGGCCTGCCCGAACTCGCCGTCGCGTGCAACGACCTGTGGATCCAGGGGGTCGTGGGGGAGACGCTGAGCTTCGCACGCGCATAGACGGGCACCGCACGGGAACGGCACCGCACAGTCTGTGCGGTGCCGTTCCCGTGCAGACCTCTTCTTCAGCTCAACGCGTACTCGGCGAATCGCGCGACGGCGAGCAGCAGGTCGTCCGAGTGCCGCGGTCCGACGATCTGCAGACCCACGGGCAGACCCGCCGAGGTGGTGCCCACAGGGATGCTGATGGCCGGCTGCTGCGTGAGATTGAAGGGATAGGTGAACGGGGTCCACTGCGGCCACGAGGTCAGCGACGAATCCGGTGGCACGTCGTGGCCGGCCTCGAAGGCGGGGATCGGCATCGTCGGGGTGATCAGCACGTTGTACTTCTGGTGGAAGATCCCCATCGTGATGCCGACCGCCGCCGCGACCGCACGGGCCTCGAGATAGTCCACGGCACCGAGTTGTTCGCCGTGGGACCACACGCGTCCGAGACCGGGATCCACCTTGTCGCGCGTGCCCTCGGGGAAGGTCTTCAGCATCGTCGCTGCGCCTGCCGCCCAAAGGTTCTCGAAGGCATCGAGCGGATCGGGGAAACCGGGATCGGCGGCGGTCACGCGCAGCCCGGTTTCGTCGAGGACGCGGACCGCCCGGTCGACGATCTCACCGACCTCGGGGTCAACGTCGACGTAGCCGAGGGTCTTGGAATAGGCGACGTCCATCCCCACCACCTCGCGGTTGAGGCCACCGCGGAAGGTCGTCAGCGGCGGCGCAAGGGCCGTCGGGTCCCGGGGATCGGGCAGCGCGAGGATGTCGGTGAGCAGCGCCGCGTCCTCGACCGTCCGGGTGATCGGCCCGGCGTGCGCGAGCGGCCCGAACGGGCTGGCGGGGAAGATCGGGATCCGGCCGTGAGTGGGCTTGAAACCCACCACGCCGCAGAACGATGCGGGGATGCGGATACTGCCCCCACCGTCGGTGCCGACGGAGCACGGACCGAAGCCGGCCGCGACCGCCGCCGCGCTGCCACCGGACGAGCCACCGGCAGTCTTCGTCGTATCGACGGGATTCGTGGTCACCCCGTACAGGGCCGAATCGGTCACCGCCTTCCACGCGATCTCCGGGGTGGTGGTCTTGCCCACCAGCACCATTCCGTCCTCGCGCAGCCGGGCCGCGACCGGGCTGTCGACGTTCCAGTCCTGGTTCTCGTCGATGGCCTGCGAGCCCCGCAGGGTCGGCCATCCGTCGGTGAGGAAGACGTCCTTGATCGAGATGGGGACCCCGTCGAGCAGACCCTTCGAATAGCCGGTCCGCCACCGCTCCTCGGAGCGGCGTGCCTGGTCGAGGGCCTTCTCCTCGTCGACGAGGCAGAACGAGTTGATCTCGCGATCGTGCGCCGCGATCCGATCGAGCACGGCCCGTGTCACCTCGACGGGAGACAACTCGCCCGAGGAGAACGCCGACACGAGTTCGACGGCGGTCATGTCTGTGGGCTCCATCGTGCCTCCTTCTCGTCGGACGATGCCGACTCTCACGCGCCGGGCACGTAACCCAGCTCCTTGTCCACCACGTTCCGAAGAGGTTCGCCACTGCGGTGACGGTGGAAATTGTCGATGAAGACGTCCACCAGCGCATCGCGCCAGCCCACGAAATCCCCCGAATTGTGCGGGGTGATCGAGACGTTCGGCATGTCCCAGAGCAGATGGTCCTCGGGGAGCGGCTCGACGTCGAGCACATCCAGTGCGGCACCGGCGATGGCGCCCGACCGCAGTGCCTCGACGAGGTCGTCGGTGCGCACGAGTTCGCCCCGCCCGACGTTGACGAAGCGGGCCTGCGACTTCATCGCGGCGAACATCCGGGCGTCGAACAGGTGCCGGGTCTGCTCGGTGAGAGGCGCGGCTACGACGACGAAATCGACGTCGGCGAGGGCGTCGGGAAGATCTGCGGTCGTGGTGACGGTGCCGAAATCGGGGTCGTCGTCGCGAGGGCGCCGGCCCGAGCCTCGGACCGTCATCCCCACGGCGGAGAGCAGGCGTGCGATCGCGCGGCCGATCGGGCCGGTGCCGACGACGAGCACGGAGCGACCGGCGATGCGTTCGGACTCGCGGTGCTTCCAGATGTGCTCGTGCTGGAGCCGCAGGGATTCGGGGATGTCCTTGGCGAAGGAGAGTATCTGGGCGAGCACGTATTCGGCGATCGCCCCGTCGAAGACTCCGCGGGAATTGGTGACGATCACGTCGCTGTCGCGCAGCTCGGGGAACATGAGGGCGTCGACCCCGGCCGCGGCGACATGGACCCACCTCAGGGAGGTCGCGGCGTGCCAGGCCGCGGGCAGGGCGTCGGTGAGGAAGTCGTACGCGAAGAGGATGTCGGCGCCGTCGAGTGCGTCGGCCAGACCGGCGGCGTCGGTGTAGCGCACCGTGGCGTGTTCGGCCACCGGGGCCATCCACGCACGATCCGGCACGGCTTCGGCATGAAGCACTGCAACGACCGGCTGGGCATCCACGTTGACACCGTATGAGCGCCTCGTATTATTGTCAACAATCCTCAAGGCTGAGGGAACTGTTGACGAAGCCGAGGGACCGTATGGAACTGAACATTCCCGAATTCGAAGGTCCTCTGGCTCAGCGGGGCATCGGTGTGATCGCACCCTTCGATCTCGCCCTGGAACGAGAACTGTGGCGATGGGCGCCGCTCGAGGTCAGTCTGCACCTCGCTCGAACCCCCTACGAGCCGGTGCCGGTCAGCCGTGCCATGGCCGAGATGGTCTCCGACCGGCGGCACCTGATGGTCGCGACCCGCGACGTGCTGTCGGTGGAACCGGAAGTCGTTGCGTATCTGTGTACCTCGGGCAGTTTCGTCAACGGGGTGGCCTACGAGAAGGCCCTGTGCGACGCGATCTGCGGGGCGGGCGCACCGTGCGCGGTCACGACCTCCGGAGCGTTGCTCGAAGCCCTCCGCGCACTCGACCTGACCCGCATCTCGGTGATCACCCCCTACGACCGGGAGCTCACCGACCTACTGCGCGACTTCCTGAACGAGGCCGGAACCGATGTCGTCCGGTCGTCGCATCTCGGGCTCGGCGGCGGCATCTGGAAGGTCAACTACCGCACCATCGCCGAACACATCATCGGGGCCGATACCCCCGAGTCGCAGGCGATCTTCGTCAGTTGTACCAACCTGCCGACCTACGACCTGATCGCGCCGCTCGAACGGGAACTCGGCAAGCCGGTCCTCACGGCCAACCAGCTCACCATCTGGGCGTGCCTGGGACGGATGAAGTTGCCCATGACCGGGCCGGGAAAGTGGTTGAGAGGAGTGTTCTGAATGCATCGTGACCGTCCGACCATCGGGATCGTCTACCCGGATCATGCCGCCGAGGACGACTACCCGTTCGCCGCCGAACTCCTGGGGGTGAATCTGCCCGTCGCCCACATCTACGGAACCGATCTGCACGCCGTTCCCGAACTCCTCGACCTCGGGAGCCCGGCCAAGCTCGCCGGGGGAGCGGCGCAGTTCGCGGACGAGCCCCTCGACGCTCTCGTGTGGGCGTGCACGTCGGGCAGCTTCGTGTACGGACCCGAGGGGGCACGCACCCAGGTCGAGCAGCTCTCCCGGGACGCGGGAGGCGTGCCCACGACCAGCACGAGCATCGCGTTCGTCGCCGCACTACGGGCGCTCGGAGTCGGCCGGGTGGCCGTGTCGGCGAGTTATCCGCGGGACGTCGCCGAACTGTTCGTCGCCTTCCTCGCGGACGCCGATGTCGAGGTCGTCTCGCTCGCCGACGCCGGCATCGACACCGCCGCCGAGGTCGGCACCCTGACCGACGACGCCGTCCTCGAATTCGTGAGGACCAACGATCATCCCGACGCACAGGCGGTCCTCGTGCCCGACACCGCGATGCACACGCTGCGGATCATGCGGGAACTCGGGAAGGAGACCGGCAAGCCGGTGCTGACCGCCAACCAGGTCACCGTGTGGCACGGCCTGGAACTGGCCGGATATACAGTGGAATGCCCGGAGCTGGGCTCACTGTTCGAGGAGGATACCGATCATGGTGCTCGGTGATCTGGAAGATCTACGTCCTGTCACCCGGCCGTCCACGGCCGAGCTCATCGCCGAACAGATCCGGTCGGCCATCGTGCGGGGTGCGCTCGGTCCCGGGGAACAGCTGGGGGAGGCCGAACTCGCGGCGCACTTCCAGGTCTCCCGGGGCCCGCTGCGAGAAGCCATGCAGCGGTTGCTGTCCGAAGGTTTGCTCTACAGCATCCGCAACCGGGGCATCTTCGTCACCGAGCTCACCTTCGACGACGTCGTCGACATCTACCGCAGCCGCTGGGTCATCGAGGGCGGTGCCCTCGACCTGGTGCTGGACGGCCGTCGCGAACAGACGTGGAAGGCCCTCGAACCGGCGATCGAGGAGATGCGCACCGCCGCCGAACGCGAGGACGCCACCGGTGTCTCGGACGGCGACCGGCGTTTCCACGAGATCCTCGTGGCCAGTGCCGACAGTCCGCGGCTCGTGCGGGCAGCCCGCACGCTGCTCGTCGAGACGCGGATGTGCCTCGGCGCGTTGCAGACCACCTATCCCGACCTGCACGTGCAGGTGGACGAGCACGTCGTGCTGCGGGAGGCGATCCGCACCGCCGACCGGGAGGAGGTGCGGCGTCTGCTCGACGAGCACCTGCACGACACGGTCACCCGGCTCCGCGAGCGTCAGAACGTCGACGGCGTGATCGCGTCCGGCTGATACGGCTCAGCCGGGAGGGGTGAACGACGACAGGGCCGTTGCGGCGATGTTGCCGCCGGCGTCCTCTGACGCCAACCGTCCTGCCGCGACTTCGGTTGCGGCACAATGGACCAGGCTGTGCAGGACCGACGCCAGCCAGGACGACGACAGGTCGGTGCGGAACGCCCCTTCGGCGCGACCGCGCTCGATGAGGGCGGTCGCGCGGGCGAGCAGGCCGTCGTGTGCGGCGCGTACGTCCTCGGCGGGAAGTGCTTGTTCGGCGGCCGCGAGCAGTGCCCCCGCGTCGGCGGTCAGCGACCACGAGCCCGCGATGAGGCGGTGAAGGGCGTCGCGGGGGTCGCCCGTGAGGTCGATCCGGTCCACGGTCTGTTCCGCCTCGGCGAGCGCGCGCTGCACCACGGCGGTGACGAGTTCTGCGCGAGTGGGGAAGTGGCCGTAGAGGGTGACACGCCCGACGCCGGCGGCCTTGGCGATCTCCCCGATGCTCGCGTCGGGGTCACGACTCAGTGCGATGCGCGCGGCGTCGAGGATCGCCTCGATGTTCCGCTCGGCGTCCGCACGTTTCCTGGTGCGAAGCGATACGGGACGGCGGGATGCCTCGTGGGTGGTCACGGGTCCTCCTCTTGTCGAACACTGATGTTCAGGTTACGCTGACCATCAACTCGAACATCACTGTTCAACTTAGGCGGATCCTCATGACGAGCTCCGACATCACCATCGTCCCCGTCGATCGACCTGCGACCGGCATCGACCCGAAGGCGCTGCTACGAGGGGTGCTGCGCCGGTGGCCGAGCCTCGTCGCAGTCGCCCTCGCCGCGTTCGTCCTCGCGGACGGGGGCACCGACTTCCCGGCGATCCTCACCGGCGCGGCACTGGTCTATCTCGGTGCCGCCGTGCTGGGTCGTCGCAGCGCGGCTTGGCCGCTGTTCCTCGGCGCTGTCGCGCTGATCGGCGTCGGCAAGGTCGCCGTCGTCGCGTTCGGGGTGCCGGTCGAGATCACCGTGGTGATGGTTGCGCTCGGTGCCGCGGGCGCCGTCTACGGACTCGCGCGCACCCCGGCCGGCCGGGCGATGCTCGTCGGGCCGTCGACCGTGGCCATGCTGGGTTTCGGTGCCGTCGCGGTGGCCGCGGTGACGGTCACCCCCGTCCCGGCGGGCGTGATCGTCGGGCTCGGACTGCTCGGTCACGCCGCGTGGGACTACCTTCATTTCCGCCGGAACACCGTGGTCGCCCGCTCGCTCGCGGAGTTCTGCGGTGTGCTCGACACCCTGCTGGGTGTCGCGGTGATCGTCCTCGCCGTCTCGGGCGCGCTCTCCTGAGTCCAGGAGAGTCTCAGACGACGGTCGCGTTGCCGAAGATCATCCACAGATCGGCGATCGACGACGAGGTCAGTGCGCGTCGGGGCAGACCGAGCGACCGCAGTTCGTCGGCGATCGGATGCGTCCCCAACCGTAGGGTCGCGCCGCCGAGCCGGGTGCGCACGCCGCTCGGATTCATCTCCCAGGTCGTGCAGCGGGTGACGTCGTCGATGTGCGAGTAGGCGGCGAGCGAGGCTGCAAGGCCGTTGCCCGGCACCGGAAATCCGGGCGCCACCGCCAGTTCGGCGATCAGCACCCCGTCGGCGGAGACCGAACCGCGCTTGGTGCTGCTGTCGTGGTCGGTGTCGAAGTCGGCGAGGGTCTTCGGGAAACCCCAAATGCCGCGTCCCGCCGCAAGAGTGAAGTCGCCGTCGACGGGCAGATGGTGGATGAGCGCACCGGCCTGCCCGCCGACCAGGCTCCGCCAGTCGCCGACGATGCCGTCGCCGCGGTTGTGATGGTTGCGGACGAGGAAGCACACCCCGAACTCGTTGTACGGACCGAGGTCCCCGTCGACGTAGTCCACGAAGACGAGCGTGCAGATCCCGTGGCCCGGGCGGTACTGCAGGATCTCGAGCCCGGTGCGGGCGACGAGTTCCTGCGCGGGGCGCACGGGAACCGAGAACATCCCCATGAACGCCGTGGCCGTTCGGACCTGCACGGGCATGGTGACCGGCTTGCCCAGCACCACATGCGTCGTCGTCTCGCTCATCGCTGCCTTCCGGAAGTCGGACGTGCGTACCCCGACAATGAGAACACGCTCCAGTTCCGGGGGAAGGGACTAGGAAGGAGCGCCGATGTTCATCTCATCGGGATGCGCGCCCACCCGCGTGCCGTCGTCGAGCGTGTCGAGTTCGCTGAGGTCGAGCTCGTCGAGTTCGAAGTCGAAGACGTCGATGTTCTGGGAGATGCGCTGCTCGTGCACCGACTTCGGGATGACGATCAGCCCGTTCTGCAGATGCCAGCGGATCAGCACCTGCGCGGCCGACTTGCTGTGACGATCGGCGATGCGGGTGACGATCGGGTCGACGAGCAGGGTGTTCGGCTTCGAGTTCGGACCCCACCCCGAGTTGCTCGTGCCACCGAGCGGGCTCCACGACTCGACGGCGATGCCGTGCTCGGACGCGAACCGGCGGATCTCCTGCTGCGGCAGGTGCGGATGCAACTCCACCTGATCCACCGCAGGCAACAACCCGCCACGATCGACGAGCAACTGCAGGTGGTGCGGTTCGAAGTTGCACACCCCGACCGCCTTCGCGCGCCCGGACTCGGCGATCTTCTCGAGGGCGTCCCAGGTGCGCAGGATCCGTTCGCGGTCCTGCAGCGGCCAGTGGATCAGGTAGAGGTCGACGTACTCGGTGCCCAGCTTCTTCAGGCTCGTGTCGAATGCCTTCAGTGCCGGCTCGTAACCCTGATCGGCGTTCCACAGCTTGGTGGTGACGAAGATGTCCTCGCGCGGCACCGACGACGCGGTGAGCGCGCGGCCGACGCCTTCCTCGTTGCCGTAGGCCGCGGCCGTGTCGATGTGCCGGTAACCGGCCTCGTCGATCGCGTATCGGACCGCGTGTTCGGTCTCGTCGTTGGTGGCCTGCCAGACTCCCAGGCCCAGCTGCGGGATCGTCGTTCCGGAATTCAGCATGATCGTGGGAGGTGTCATCTCTCCGACGTTAGCGAGCCGCCGCGGCGGGCGCGAGTGATCCCGGACGGTCGGGTGCTCTCCGGCCCGCGGGCTCCGAGGACGGGTGTCGAGTTCATCCGCCGGACGCCGGGGGGACGGCAGGCGAGCAGCGCCGCCCACGTATCGACCTCCCGTCGGCCCGTCAGCCGCACGACCGGCAGATCGGGACGTTGTGCGAGCGCGGTGAGGACGCGGTCGCGGTACCCACCGTGGGTGCGCGGTGAACTCCTCGACGTCCCCGCCACGAGGACGCGGCGGGGACGCACGGGGAGTGGAACCGAGGAATCGAGGAGGCGCATCACCGATCTTTCGCAGGGATCGCCGCCGACGATATTGCTCAGGCGGATATTGCGCTCAGGTACTCGCGCGGTTGCCCGAACAACTGGGCGCTGCCGTGCGCCCGTTTGAAGAACAACTGCGCGTCGTGCTCCCAGGTGATCGCGATCCCGCCGTGCAGCTGCACGGCCTCCGACGCGACCTGTTGGAAGGCTTCCGAACAGTAGATCTTCGCAGCGTACGCGTCCTGCGGATCCTGCGACAACGCAGCCGCATACGACATCGATCGCGCCGTCTCCACGAGCGCGTACATGTCGGCCATGCGGTGCTTGAGCGCCTGGAACGACCCGATTGCGCGACCGAACTGCTTGCGGTTCTTCGCGTAGTCGACGGTCAGGTCGAGCACCGCTTGCGCGGCACCCACCTGCTCGGCCGACAGGGCGATCGCCGCGGACGCCCGCAACCGGTCGACGAGATCGTCGGACGATGACAGGCGACGACCGGTCACCGCCGAGAACGACACCTCCGCGAGGGAACGCGTGGGATCCATCGTGGGCACGCGGCGCCGCGACACCCCGTCGGTCTCCGGATCGACCTCGAACAGGCCGACCGTGTCACCGTCGGCGGCGAGCACGAGCAGGGTGGACGCGATGTCGCCGCCGAGCACGTAGTGCGCGGTTCCGGTCAGCACGTTGCCCTCGGCGCTCACGCCGGGACGCTGCCAGCCGGTGGCCGACGCCCAGCACACCGCGACGACCTCGCCGGCCGCGATGCCGGGGAGCAGACGCGCCGCCGCGTCGGCATCACCGGACAGCAGCACGGTCTGCGCCGCGAGTACCGCCGACCCCAGGAACGGTGACGGGGTGAGCGTGCGGCCGAGTTCCTCGAGCACCACGTGGGCCTCGACCCACGAGGCGCCCACACCGTCGTACTCCTCCGGAACGGCGAGGGCTGCGACCCCGACCTGCTCGACGAGCATCGTCCACAGTTCGTCGTCGTACCCGCTGCCGGTCGTGATCGCCCGCCGGACGGCAGCCGAATCGGAGTGCTTGGCGAGCAGGGTACGCACCGAGTCCCGCAGTGCGGCACGATCTTCCGTCTCGAACGTCATGACGCCTTGCTCTCGAGTGCCGCGACCACGCGTGCCCGGTGCTCGTCGGGGGTGCCCCACGCGGTGACGAGCGCGCGGACCTTCGTGATCCACAGCGACAGATCGTATTCCTGGGTGTAGCCGATCGCGCCGTGCACCTGCAGTGCCGTGCGCGCGGCGAGATAGGCGGCGTCGCCGCACGCGACCTTGGCCGCCGAGACGTCCCGGGACGCGGTGGACAACTCGTCGCGGACGGCGATGGCCGCACCGTGCAGCAGCGGACGTGCCATCTCCAGCGCGACCGCCACCTCGGCGAGATGGTGCTTGACCGCCTGGAAGGAGCCGATCGCGCGGCCGAACTGCTTGCGCTGCTGCGCGTACTCGACGGTGGTGTCGAGCAGAGTCCGGCCCAGGCCTTGGAGCTGAGCTGCAGACGCGAGGACACCGATGTCGAAAGCCGCAGCGGTATCTGTGGATCCGAGCGACTCACCGACGGTGAGCGAGGCGAGCGTGCGCGACCGGTCGACCGACTCGCGCGTGTCCCCGGCGGTGCCCATCGAGACGGTGCCGTCGGCGACGTGCAGCGCGAGGTCGGCGACGTGCGCGTCGACCGCGTACGGCGCGTGGGGGAGCATCGCGACGGTGGCGAGCGATCCGGCGGCAAGCGGGCCGAGACGCTCGGGTGCCACGGCGGCGAGCAGAACCGGTGCCACCGCGACGGTTTCGACCACCGGACCGGGCACAGCGTGGCGACCGAGCTGTTCGACGGCGACGACGAGATCGACCGCGTCGGCCCCGAGGCCGTCGTGCTCCTCGGCAACGAGCAGACCGTTGACGCCGGTCTCGGCCAGTCGCTCCCACACCTGCAGACCCGGTGCCGTGTCGCCGCTGTTCCACGCACGGATCACCTGCGGCATATCCGACTTGGTGAGCAGGGCATCGATACTGGACGCGAAGTCCTCATGGGACTCGTCGAGTGCGAATCTCATCGATCACCCCTCGGAAGGCCGAGCAGCCGCTCGGCAATGACGTTCTTCTGGATTTCGTTGGTACCGGCGTAGATCGGTCCCGACAGCGAGAACAGGTAACCGTCGGTCCAGCCGTCGACGAGTTCGGCATCCGCACCCTGCAGGTCGAGCGCCGTCTCATGCGCGGCGATGTCCCACTCGGACCAGAACACCTTGTTGATCGACGATTCGGCGCCGAGCTGTCCGCCCGCGGTCAGGCGCGTGACGGTCGCCCAGGTCGACAGCTCGTAGGCGCGCGCCCCGATCCACGCGTCGGCGACGCGGTTGCGCAGCGCGGTGTCGCCGTGGAGATCGGACTCGCCGTAGGCGCGCAGCAGCCGGTCGGTGGCCGCCAGGAATCGGCCCGGCGCACGCAGCGACAGACCGCGCTCGTTGGAGGCGGTGCTCATCGCGACCCGCCATCCTTCGTTCACCGCACCGATCACACCGGACTCACCGGGACGCTCCGGGTCGTCGGGGACGAAGACGTCCTCGAGGAAGATCTCTGCGAAGCCCGGCTCACCGTCGAGCTGCGGGATCGGTCGCACGGTGACGCCCTCGGCCCGCAGGTCGAACATGAAGTAGGTGATGCCCTTGTGCCGCTGGGCCTCCGGGTCGGAGCGAAACAGACCGAAACCCATGTCGGCATAGGACGCCCGCGAGCTCCAGGTCTTCTGGCCGTTGAGCAGCCAGCCGCCGTCGACTTTCGTGGCGGTCGAGCGCAGCGACGCGAGGTCGGAGCCGGACTCGGGTTCCGACCAGGCCTGGGCCCAGATGTCGTCGGCCCGGGCCATGCGCGGCATGATGCGGGCGAGCTGTTCGGGGTGGGCATGCTCGAACAGGGTGGGGGCGAGCAGGAAGATGCCGTTCTGGCTCACCCGGCCGGGCGCACCGGCGCGGTAGTACTCCTCCTCGAACACAACCCACTGCTCGAGGGTCGCGTCGCGGCCGCCGAGTTCCTCGGGCCAGGAGACGACCGACAGGCGTGCATCGGCGAGGGTCCGCTCCCACTGCCGGTGTTCCTCGAAGCCCTCGGCCGTGTCCATCGACTCGAGCGGCGTCGTGGGGACGTTCTCGGCGAGGAAGGCGCGTACCTCGTCGCGGAACGCGAGGGTGGCGTCGTCGAGCTGCAGATCCACTACTTCGCTCCTTCCACCGGACGAGCGCTCGCGGCCATCGACTTGGCGTTCATGCCGCCGAGCGAGTCGGCGCCGACCTCGGCGTTGTGCGCGTGCGCGAAGTGGTGCAGGCCGAAGACCGAGTCCATGCCGTTGCGCATGCCCATCTGGTCCTCGCACTGGTTGACGGCGCGCTTGGTGAGCGCGAGCCCGAAGCGGGGCATCTCCGCGATGCGGGCGGCGAGGGCGAGGGTCTCGTTCTCGAGTTCCTCACGCGGCACGACGCGGCTGACCATGCCCACCTCGTAGGCGCGCTGGGCACTGAAACGGTCACCGGTGTAGAGGATCTCCTTCGCGAAGCGCGTTCCGAGGATCCACGGGTGCGCGAAGTACTCGACACCCGGGATGCCCATGCGGACCACGGGATCGGAGAAGAAGGCATCCTCGGACGCGACGATCAGGTCGCACACCCACGCCAGCATGAGACCACCGGCGATGCAGGCGCCCTGCACCGACGCGATGGTGGGCTTGGGGATCTCGCGCCAGCGGCGGCACATCCCCAGGTAGACCTCCATCTCACGGGCGTAGCGCTGGTCGCCGCCGGGCTTGTCGACGTGATCCCACCACATCACGGCCTTGTTGTCGTAGTGGACGTGGTGGTCGCGGCCCGGGGTGCCCAGATCGTGGCCGGCGGAGAAGTGCTTGCCGTTGCCGGCCAGCACGATCACCTTGACCTCGTCGTCCTCGACGGCCCTCTCGAAGGCGGCGTCGAGCGCGTAGGTCATGACCGAGTTCTGGGCGTTGCGGTAATCGGGTCGGTTGAGAGTGACGATCGCGACGCCGTCGCGCACCTCGTAGGTGACGACATCGGGCTCGAACGGGACGGTCATGACTTCTCCTCACGCAGAACGTTCTTCAGTACCTTGCCGGACGGGTTTCGGGGCAGCGCATCGATGAACCGAACCGATCGCGGCGCTTTGAAGTTGGCGAGTTTCTCTCGGGCGTACGCGATCACGTCGTCCTCGGTGAGCGGATGTCCGTCCAGCGGGACCACGAACGCCCGGCCGACCTCACCCATGCGCTCGTCGGGGACACCGATCACCCCGACCTCGTGGACTCCCGGCAGGCGCAGCAGTGCCGCTTCGACCTCCGCCGGATAGACGTTGAATCCGCCGCTGATGTACATGTCCTTGAGACGATCGGTGATGTCGAGATAGCCGCGTTCGTCGACGGTCCCGACATCGCCGGTGTGCAGCCACCCGTCCTCGTCGATCGTCTTGGCCGTGGCCTCGGGATCGTCGAGATAACCGAGCATGACGTTCGGGCCACGCAGCAGGATCTCGCCCTTGTCGCCGATGCGCACCTCGAACTCCGCGGTGGCGCGTCCGGACGAGGTGGAGACGGTGACGGGATCGTCGTCGGTGCGGCACATCGTCGCGACGACCGCCTCGGTCTGCCCGTAGGCGGTGAGCACCGCGTCGAAGCTCAGTTCGTTCTGCATGCGCTCGACGAGGGAGACGGGCACGGGTGCGGCGCCGGTGACGGCGATGCGCAGGTTGCTCAGGTCGTACTCGCCGCGCCGCGGGTGGTCGAGGATGGACTGGTAGATCGTCGGGGCGCCCGGGAGGACGCTGATGCGCTCGGCCGCGACCATCGCCATGACCTTCTCTACGTCGAAGGTCGCGAGGGGGATGACGGTGGAGCCATGGAGCAGTGCGGCGACGAAGCCGGCCTTGTACCCGAAGCTGTGGAAGAACGGGTTGATGATCAGGTAGTTGTCGTCGATCGTCAGTTCGGCGCACTCGGCCCACGCCTGCGCGACACCGATGCACTGACTGTGGGCGCTGAGCACGCCCTTGCTGCGGCCGGTCGTGCCCGAGGTGAACAGGATGTCGGAGACGTCGTCGGGGGTCACGGCCGCGGCGCGCGCGTCGGCCTCGGTGCGGGCGGCGTCGGTGGCGGAGGACAGGAAGTCCGCCCACTCGACGATCCCGTCGATCGGCGCGTCGTTCCCGCCCAGCGGGACCCGCACGGTCGTCGGGATCGACAGTTCCGGAGCGGCCTTGCACAGTTCGGTGTAGCGGTCGGTACCGAGGAAGTCGCCGACCACGACGAGGGCCTCGGGGCGGACGCGCTCGACGACGTCGGCGGCTTCGTTTCCGGTGTAGCGGGTGTTGAGGGGTACGACGACCCCGCCGGCCCAATGTGTACCCAGGGCAGCGATCACCCAGTGGAACGTGTTGGGCGACCAGATGACGACGCGCGCACCGCGTTCGACGCCGCGGGAGACGAGCGCCGCGGCGACATCGCGGACGTGGTCGCGCAGTTGTGCGAAGGTCAGCCGGGTGTCGCCATCGGCGATCGCGAGCAGGTCCGGCCAGGTGTCGGCGGCACGTACGAGTGCGGCCGGAGTGGTTCTCGGTCGTGTGTTCACAGAGCTCCCTACCTAGCAATTGCTTGGTAGGTTATCGTACGGATGTGCACGAGAGCGAGAGCCAGGAAAATGCGGAGTTCGCAGCCACCGTCCGACAGTGGCTCGAAGACAACCTGACCGGCGAATTCGCCGAGCTCAGAGGCAAGGGCGGACCCGGAAGCGAACACGAGTTCTTCGAACAGCGACTCGCGTGGGACCGGCATCTGGCCGCTGCCGGATGGACCTGCATCGGCTGGCCCACCGAGTACGGCGGGCGCGGCGCGAGCATGGATCAGCGCGTGATCTTCCACGAGGAGTACGCGAAGGCGAACGCGCCCGCGCGCGTCAACCACCTCGGTGAGGAACTGCTCGGCCCCACCCTCATCGCGTTCGGGACCGAGGAACAGAAGCAGCGCTTCCTGCCCGGGATCCGTAACGTCACCGAACTGTGGGCGCAGGGCTACTCGGAACCGGGAGCCGGCTCCGACCTCGCCAACGTCTCCACCACCGCCCGCCTCGAGGGCGACAAGTGGGTGATCAACGGTCAGAAGGTCTGGACGTCGCTCGCACACGTCGCACAATGGGCCTTCGTCGTCGCGCGGACGGAACCCGGTTCGACCCGCCATCACGGCCTGAGCTTCCTGCTCGTGCCCCTCGACCAGCCCGGCGTCACGGTGCGGCCCATTCAGCAGCTCACGGGCACCTCCGAGTTCAACGAGGTCTTCTTCGACGACGCCGTCACCGACGCCGACCTCGTCGTCGGTGCCCCCGGCGACGGGTGGAAGGTCGCGATGGGTCTGCTGACCTTCGAACGCGGCGTCTCCACCCTCGGGCAGCAGATCGGCTTCGCCCGCGAACTCGACGGCATCGTCTCCGTCGCCGAGAGCAACGGTGCGATCGACGATCCGCACCTCCGCGAACGCATCGCCCGCGCGCGGATCGAACTGCGGGTCATGCGTGCCCACGCCCTGCGCACCCTCGGCGACGCCGACCCGGGTCAGGCCTCGGTCGCGAAACTGCTGTGGGCGAACTGGCATCGCGACCTGGGGCAACTCGCCATGGACGTGCAGGGATCGTCATCGCTCGTCGGCCCCGATCACGACCATGCCGGAAATCCCTCCGACATCACCGATCCCGAACATCTCGAGCTCGCGGAATGGCAGCGGCTGTTCCTGTTCACCCGCGCCGACACCATCTACGGCGGATCCAACGAGATCCAGCGCAACATCATCGCCGAGCGCGTGCTCGGCCTTCCCCGGGAGGCACGTCCGTGACCGCAACACCCCGTCCCGCATCCCCGCTCGCGACCCCGCCGGTCGAGACCCCCGGCCACGGACTGCTCCGCGACAAGAAGGTCGTTGTCACCGCCGCCGCCGGTACCGGCATCGGATTCGCCACCGCGCGTCGCGCGCTGCTCGAGGGCGCCGACGTGCTCGTCTCCGACTTCCACGAGCGCCGGCTCGGCGAGTCCGCGGAGAAGCTCGCGGCCGAGTTCCCCGAACAGCAGGTCGCGACGATCGTGTGCGACGTGTCGTCCACCGAACAGGTCGACGCCCTCATCACCGGCGCCGCCGACCGGCTAGGGCGCATCGACGTGCTCGTCAACAACGCTGGACTCGGTGGGGAGACGCCCGTCGTCGAGATGACCGACGAGGAATGGGATCGCGTCCTCGACATCACCCTCACCAGCACCTTCCGCGCGACCCGCGCGGCACTGCGCTACTTCCGCTCGGTCGACCACAACGGCGTGCTCGTCAACAACGCGTCGGTACTCGGCTGGCGCGCCCAGCACTCGCAGGCGCACTACGCGGCGGCGAAGGCCGGCGTCATGGCCCTGACCCGCTGCTCCGCGATCGAGGCCGCCGAGTACGGCGTGCGCATCAACGCCGTCGCCCCGTCCATCGCCCGACACCCCTTCCTCGCGAAGGTCACCAGCGAGGAACTGCTCGACAACCTCGCCGCCGGTGAGGCCTACGGCCGCGCCGCCGAGGTCTGGGAGGTCGCGGCGACCATCGCGATGCTCGCGAGCGACTACACGACCTATCTGACCGGCGAGGTCGTGTCGGTCTCCTCCCAGCGCGCATGAACCCGCTCTCGGTCGGCTTGAAAGGATGTCCGTCATGACTCCCTCACGCGACGACACCTCCAGCAAGTCCGGACGCCGCGCGGAACTGCTCGACATCGCAGCCGACCTGTTCGCGTCGCGCGGTGTGCGGGCCACGACCGTGCGCGACATCGCCGACGCGGCGGGAATCCTCTCCGGCAGCCTCTACCACCACTTCGATTCCAAGGAGTCGATGGTGGACGAGATCCTGCGGGCCTTCCTCGACGACCTGTTCGACCGGTACCGCAAGATCGTCGCGTCGGGTCTGCCGTCCCGCAAAACCCTCGCGGCACTCGTCACCACCTCCTACGAGGCGATCGACCGGTCGCACGCCGCGGTGGCGATCTACCAGGGTGAGGCCAAGCATCTCGAGGGCGACCGCTTCGCCTACATCGGCGAACTCAACACCGAGTTCCGCGACCTGTGGGTGGGCGTGATCGAACGCGGCGTCGCGGACGGTTCGTTCCGGCCCGACGTCGACGTCGAACTGGTCTTCCGGTTCCTGCGCGACACCGTGTGGGTGGCCGTGCGCTGGTACCGGCCCGGAGGCTCCCTCGGTATCGATCAGGTTGCCCAGCAATACCTTTCCATCGTTCTCGACGGACTGTCGAACCAGAATTCTTCGTAAGGAGACATCATGACCGAGGCCTACATTGTCGACGCGGTGCGCACCCCCATCGGCAAGAAGAAGGGTGGGCTCGCGGACGTGCACCCGGCCGACCTGGGCGCGCACGTGATCAAGGCGCTCGTCGAGCGCACGGGCATCGACCCCGCCGACGTCGACGACGTGGTGTTCGGTTGTGTCGACGCCATCGGCGGCCAGGCCGGCAACATCGCCCGCACCGCGTGGCTGGCCGCCGGCTACCCGCAGCACGTGCCCGGCGTGACCGTCGACCGTCAGTGCGGGTCGAGCCAGCAGGCCCTGCACTTCGGTGCCCAGGCGATCCTCAGCGACACCGCGGATCTCATCGTCGCCGGTGGCGTGCAGAACATGACGCAGATCCCGATCTCCGCGGCCATGATCGTCGGGCAGCAGTACGGCTTCGACACCCCCTTCGGTGGGTCGAAGGGCTGGACGGAGCGCTACGGCAGCGACGAGGTGTCGCAGTTCAAGGGTGCCGAGATGATCGCCGAGAAGTGGGACCTCAGCCGCGAGGAACTCGAGAAGTGGGCGCTGCAGAGCCACGAGCGCGCCAAGGCCGCCATCGCCGAGGGACGCTTCGAGAACGAGATCGTCCCCTTCGGTGACGCCACCGTCGACGAAGGCCCGCGCGAGACCAGCCTCGAGAAGATGGCGTCGCTGCAGACCCTCGTCGAGGGCGGACGCCTGACCGCCGCCGTCGCCAGCCAGATCTCCGACGGCGCATCCGCGGTGCTGCTCGCCTCCGACGAGGCCGTGAAGAAGTACGGCCTGAAGCCCCGCGCGCGCATCCACCACCTCAGCGCCCGCGGCGACGACCCGATCTTCATGCTCACCGCCCCGATCCCCGCCACGCAGTACGCCCTCGAGAAGGCCGGCCTGACGATCGACGACATCGACCTCATCGAGATCAACGAGGCCTTCGCGCCCGTCGTCCTGGCGTGGATCAAGGAGATCGGCGCAGACCCGTCGAAGGTCAACGTCAACGGCGGCGCGATCGCCCTCGGCCACCCGCTCGGCGCGACCGGCACCAAGCTGATGGCGACGCTGCTCAACGAGCTCGAGCGCACCGGTGGTCGCTACGGCCTGCTCACCATCTGCGAGGGTGGCGGGACCGCCAACGCGACCATCATCGAACGCGTCTGACCCACCCCCTTCACATCCGCGCGCCTGTTCGTCATCCGCTGCTGCGATCGCCGCAGCGGACGGACAGCGGGCGCGCGGAAGCGAACGTATGGTCCGGTCCGGAGGTGACGTCTACCCTCGAAGCATGTGCCGGAACATCACGGAGCTGCGGGGGCTCGAGCCGGCTGCGACCGCCGAGGAGATCGAAGCGGCCGCACGGCAGTACGTCCGTAAGGTCAGCGGGATCCACAAACTCTCCGACGCCACCCGGGAGCCGTTCGAACAGGCCGTCGCCGAAGTGACCGCGACGACGACGAGATTGCTCGCGGCCCTTCCCGAGCGGCGGCAACCACCGCCCTCGGTGCCGCCGCTACGTCGGCCCGAGGTGCAAGCCAGGATCGCCGCACGCGGCTGATCGATTCCGGTTCGTTCGTCGACGCGCGCGGGTAGCGTGACGCTGGTCGAGATTCGAGCACGTTCGAGGCCCGTCGCGACCTCCGCGGGTCTGCGGGCGAGCCTGGTGAGGAGCCGATATGGCTGTGGACCCGGCGCCGCCGACCAGCAGCGAGGTGGAATATCTCCGGACCGACCCCGATCTTCCACCGGTCGGTGTCGTCGACCGGACACCGATATCACCCACCGCGAGGATCGTCTTTTTCGTGCTCGCGATTCTGGGGGCGGTCGCCTGGTCGATCATCGCGCTGGTCCGCGGCGAGGAGATCAACGCGGTCTGGTTCGTCATCGCCGCCGTGTGCACCTATCTCGTCGCCTATCGCTTCTACGCGAAGTTCATCGAACGCAAGATCGTGCAGCCACGCGACGACCGTGCGACACCTGCCGAGGAACTCGAGAACGGCAAGGACTACATGCCGACGGACCGTCGGGTGTTGTTCGGCCACCACTTCGCCGCCATTGCCGGCGCGGGCCCGCTCGTCGGCCCGGTGCTCGCCGCCCAGATGGGTTATCTGCCCGGCACGATCTGGATCATCGTCGGCGTCGTCTTCGCCGGTGCGGTCCAGGACTTCCTCGTCCTGTGGATCTCCTCGCGCCGCCGCGGACGCAGCCTCGGCCAGATGGCCCGCGAGGAACTCGGGCCGATCGGCGGCGTCGCGGCGCTCATCGCGGTCTTCGTCATCATGATCATCCTGATCGCGGTGCTGGCATTGGTGGTCGTGAACGCGCTCGCCGACAGCCCGTGGGGCCTGTTCTCCATCGCGATGACCATTCCCATCGCACTGTTCATGGGCGTCTATCTGCGCTACCTGCGACCCGGCAGGGTCGCGGAGGTGTCGCTGATCGGCGTCGTTCTGCTGCTCGTCGCGATCATCGCGGGTGGCTGGGTCGCCGAGACCGACTGGGGAACGAACTGGTTCACCCTGTCCCCGGTGACGATTTCGTGGCTGATGATCGCCTACGGATTCGCGGCGTCGGTGCTGCCGGTGTGGTTGCTGCTCGCCCCGCGCGACTATCTGTCGACCTTCATGAAGGTCGGCACGATCGTCCTGCTCGCGATCGGGATCCTCGTCGCACGACCGAACCTGGAGATGCCCGACATCACGTCGTTCGCCATCGACGGTGACGGCCCGGCCTTCGCGGGGTCGCTGTTCCCGTTCCTGTTCATCACCATCGCATGTGGCGCACTGTCTGGATTCCACGCGCTCATCTCCTCGGGCACCACCCCGAAACTGCTCGAGAAGGAGAAACAGATCCGGCTGATCGGCTACGGCGGCATGCTCACCGAGTCGTTCGTCGCGATCATGGCGCTGGTCACCGCCTGCATCATCGACCAGCACCTGTACTTCACGCTCAACGCTCCGGCCGCCCTCACCGGCGGCACCCCGGAGACCGCCGCCGCCTACGTCAACGGTCTCGCGCTGGGGTCGCCCGACATCACCCCCGAACAGATCTCGGCGGCAGCCGAATCCGTCGGGGAGGAGTCGATCATCTCCCGTACCGGTGGTGCCCCGACGCTCGCGTTCGGCATGTCCCAGGTGCTCAGCGACCTGTTCGGCGGCGACAGCCTCAAATCGTTCTGGTACCACTTCGCGATCATGTTCGAGGCGCTGTTCATCCTCACCACCGTCGACGCGGGAACGCGTGTCGCGCGGTTCATGCTTTCGGACTCGCTCGGCAACTTCGGCGGTCCCGCTCGTCGCTTCAAGGATCCGTCCTGGCGTCCCGGCGCCTGGTTGTGCTCCGCGGTCGTCGTCGGCCTGTGGGGTGCGATCCTGCTGATGGGCGTCACCGACCCGCTGGGCGGCATCAACACGCTCTTCCCACTGTTCGGCATCGCCAACCAGTTGCTCGCCGCGATCGCCCTGACCGTCGTGCTCACCGTCGTCGTGAAGAAGGGACTGGTGAAGTGGGCGTGGATCCCCGGCGTGCCGTTGGTGTGGGACCTGATCGTGACCATGACGGCGTCGTGGCAGAAGATCTTCTCCGGCGACCGCGCGGTGGGGTACTGGGCCCAGCACCGAGCTTTCGTCGACGCGAAGAACTCCGGCGCAACCACATTCGGTTCGGCGAAGACTGCCGACGAGATCGATGCCGTCATCCGCAACACATTCATCCAGGGCACGTTGTCGATCGTGTTCGCAGTGCTCGTGCTCATCGTGGTCGCCGCAGGAGTAGTGGTGTGTACCAGATCGGTCCGGGCCGGAGGTATGCCCACCACCGAAACACCCGACGTGCCGTCGAAGATATTCGCGCCCGCGGGCTTCGTGCCGACCCCGGCCGAGAGGGAACTGCAGAAGGAGTGGGACGAACTGATCGCATCGGGCAAGGTCCGCGCCCCGGGCGCCGCACACACCCATGCCTCGCGGCATCGCGACGGGGACGGAGGTGGGTCGTGATCACAGCACTGCGTCGGGCGTGGTGGTGGATCGGTGCCGGCATGGGCGACCACGACTACGCGAGGTACGTCGAACTGCACCGCCGGCAGCATCCGGATCGACCACCGCTGAGCGAACGCGACTACTGGCGTGAGCGGCACGCTGCAGCGGATGCGAACCCGGGAAGCCGATGCTGTTGAGCGGGGAGGTCGGGCATGACGCCGTACGAATCGATCCGCGTCGAGACGCGCGATCGGGTAACGACTGTGATCCTGGCCCGATCCTCGACACCGATCACGCGATCAGGCCCCGCTCGCGCGCCGCGACCACTGCGGCGGTGCGATTGTCCACGTCCAATTTGGTGAAAGCGTGCACCAGATGGGATTTCACGGTTGCCTCGCTGACGAAGAGCTGTTTGGCGATCGCGCGATTGGACAACCCTTCGGCGACCAGCGACAGCACTTCGATTTCGCGGGCGCTGAGGTCGGTGCGGGGCTGCTGCATGCGGCGGTAAAGGCGCTGGGCCACGTCCGGGTCCAGGACGGTCTCCCCACGGGCCGCCGCGAACACCGATTCGATCAGCACTTTCGGGTCGGTGTCCTTGAGGAGGTAGCCCGCCGCACCGGCTTCGACCGCGCGCAGAATGTCCGCGTCCGTGTCGTAGGTGGTGAGTACGACGACCCTCGGCGGATCGGCCGCAATCAGGATCCGGGCGGTCGCCTGCGCCCCGTCGATCCCCGATCCCAGACGCAGATCCATCAGCACCACATCGGGTTTCTCGGCCGACGCCGAAGCCACGGCTTCCTCACCCGACGATGCTTCGGCGACCACCATGATGTCATCGTGCGACGCCAGCAACGCGCGCAGTCCCGCCCGTACCACCGGGTGATCGTCGACGAGCAGTACACGTACCGCACTCATGCGACCCGCCCGATCGGAAGTGTTGCGGCGACCGCGGTTCCGTCTCCGGGTGCCGATTCCACGACGAGTGTGCCACCCAGTTCGGCCAATCGTTCCCGCATCGACCGTAAGCCCAATACCGTTCAGTTAGGGGGGTTTGCGTTACGATGAGGTGTGCCTCGGAGTGGATGGGTGAAGCCGGTCTCGGATCGGCGGTTGTCGGATGTGGTGTC